>JAGAEW010000031.1 GCA_017612935.1 Oscillospiraceae bacterium | reverse complement strand
TCCAGCTCCGCCAGCTGATCCCGCTGCCAAATCAGCCGAATCTGCGGGGGCTTGATGCGGTATCCGTCCAGAACAACAGGCTGCCGCAGGGCCTTCAGGGCCCCGCCCCGCCAGCCGGATACCCAGAGACGGTAGGTCTTGCGGACCTCCCCGGCGGGATGGGTCAGTCGCATGGCCAGCTCGCCGTCGTTGGTCATCAACAGCAGGCCCTCGGAGAATTGGTCCAGCCGTCCCACGGGAAAAAGCCTGGGCAGCTGCGCAGGCAGCAGCTCCGCCACGGTGGGGCGGCCCCGCTCGTCGCAGAGGGTTGTCACACAGCCCCTGGGCTTGTAGAGCAGCACCGTGGTGGCGACAGCAGGAGCGGCGGGCAGGGGCTTCCCCTCCACCAGAATCAGATCCCGTTCCGGATCCGCCGAATCGCCAAGACGGGCAAGGCTTCCGTTGACGGATACCTTGCCCCGGACGATCCATTCCTCTGCCCTGCGCCGGGAGCAGAGCCCGGCGGCGGCAATCAATTTCTGTAAGCGTTCTGTCATTTTGAGTTCTCCCAGCATACGGGAATTTCTCCGACCACGCTGCCCCCCAGGCAGACCCGTACGCTTCCTGCATCGGCGCCGGGGATCAGATCGGAAATCAGGCCGGGCAGGAACACCAGCCTGGGCTCCTCGCCGGGCCGCAGCAGCAGCGTCAAATTGGCCCGGGCCAGCAGTCCGGCCCCACCGGGGGCCCGCATCAGAAGCTTGCCGTCCACCGCCACCTGCCGCCGTTCAAACTGTTCAAAGCCCCAATCCAGCAGCGCAATATGATCCTCCCAGTCGTTGGGATCGTTGATGGTGACGCAGATCAGCCTGCGCCCCTCCCGCTCGGCGGCGCTCACCAGCAGACGCCCGGCAGCCCGGGTATAGCCGGTCTTGACCCCAATGCAGCCGGGGCAGCGCCAGAGAAGCTTGTTGTGGTTGCTCAAAGCCCGGTTCCCCGTCACAACGGCGGCGCGGGTGGCGCTGACCCTGCGAAAATCAGGATTTTGCAGGGCCTGAGCCGTCAGCAGCGCCAGGTCCCGGGCGCTGCCGTAGTTGCCCTCCATGTCCAGCCCGTGGGGGTTGGCATAGTGGGTATTTTGCAGGCCAAGGCTCCGGGCTGTCTCATTCATCCGGGCCACAAAGGCCGCTTCACTGCCCGCCGTGTCGATGGCAAGGGCCAGAGCCGCGTCGTTGCCGGATTGCAGCATGGTTCCCAGCAGCAGCTCCTCCCGGCTCAGAAGCTCCCCTTCCCGCAGATAGAGAGAGGAGCCCTCCACCCCCACCGCCTCAGGGGGAATGGATACCCTCCGCTCCAGCTCCCCGGCCTCGCAGGCCAGATAAGCCGTCATAATCTTCGTGGTGGAGGCAATCAGGCCGGGCGTATCGGGATGGCGGGACCAGAGCAGTTCCCCCGTGTCCGCATCCATGACCACGCCCCGTCCTGCCGAAACAGCGGGCGCAGCCCCCGCATCGACAGGCCCGCACAGGCAGCCGACGGTCAGAAAAAATCCCGTCAGCAGCAAAAGAATTCGTTTCATATTTCATCACCCGTCATAGAATTTCCGGGTTTGCGACAAAATATGCGAAAGATTCTGTTTTTTTGTGGAGCCGCGAGGGTCTATGCCTCGTCCTTCGCTTTCCGGGAATCCAGAAACTCCCCCAGCTTGTCCAGCAGCTCCGGCGCCGTCTCCACCAGACGGTCCACCGTAGTGGAAGCCGGCTCCGCCACAGGCAGCATCCGTACGGAATCTCCCTTGACAATCAGAAAGGCCACCGGGTCAATGCTGACTCCGGCGCCGAGGCCGCCGCCGAAGGGATCCTTTTTGGAGCCCAGGGCGCTCTTGGTAGCAAAATCCGTGCCGCCGCCCCCCATGCCGATATGGACCTTTGTGATGGGGACCACCGTCACGCCGTCCCCCAGAGCCACGGGCTGACCGATGATGGTGTTGACATCCACCATTTTCTGGATCCGCTCCATGGAGGAGCTCAGCATTTCAGAAATGTTATTTGTCATATCCGTTAACCTGCCTTTCCATTGTTTTGCACAAGTCTGGTCTGTTCCTTCTTCCGTTTTTTATCCGCCCGCTTGCCCCGAATCCAGAGCCAAAGAGCCTTGCAGGCATATTTCAAAGTCAGCAGCGCCACCCCGCCGATCCGAAGTCGAATGCGAAGCTCCGCCTCCAGTTCGGTCTTTTCCGCCCGGAAGTCCGGATATACGGCAATTTTCCGTTCCCGGATGCGGAAGGCCCGCTCCAAAATGGGCAGGGCAAGACCGATGCTCTGCCAGGCCCTTGCCGTCAAGCGGCCCGTCTTGGCAGGATCTTCCCCCGCCAGAACCACTCGGATCCGCAAGCGGGTCACGCTGAGCTTGCGGCTGAAAAATTCCCCCGCGAAGCGGGCAGCCAGCCTGGCCCAGGGAAGCAGCGCCTCGATTTTGTCCCCCAGAGGCTTTTGGGTGGCTTCCGGCTTGGGCGCTTCCTTCGGCGGGGCAAGCAGCGCCTCGGCCTTCTTTTTCTGTTTCTTTTTTTTCTTTTCCTCGGCCTTTTTCGCCTTCTTGCGGGCCTGCTTCTCCTGCTGGGCCGGAGTCAGTCCCTTTTGGGGCAGAAGCCTCCAGCGGAAGATCCCGGCAAGAATCAGCTTCAGCTCGAATCCGTCAAAATACCGGAAGCAGAGGCTTACGGGAATGCAGCCGATCGCAAAGAGCACGCCGAGGACAGTCAGCAGGGGCCTCATGTCCCCGCCCCCTCTGCCGCTTCGGC
>JAGAEW010000030.1 GCA_017612935.1 Oscillospiraceae bacterium | reverse complement strand
TCCTGCAATTTCCCGCCTTTGAGCTCTTTACAAATCTTTTCTTATAATGTATAATATATGGACTGTTTTTTGAAATATGAGAAAGAGGGTGTCTCATGCCCTACAAATTTTTCCACCTTCACCTGCCGCATTTACAGCATCGGCACCGGGATTCCGTCCGCATGACCGAGGGCTCCCCCCGCAAGGTACTGACGGCCTTTGCCTTTCCGATTTTTCTGAGCCAGCTCTTTCAGCAGCTCTACAACACCGCCGACGCCTGGATCGTCAGCAGGTATCTGGGGGACGACGCCTTTTCCGCCGTTTCCTCCTCCGGCAGTCTGGTCTTTTTAATGATCAGCTTCTTTGTGGGGGCCTCCATGGGAGCCGGGGTAGTCATCAGCCGCTACTTCGGAGCGGGAAATGAAGAACGCATGACCAACGCGGTCCACTCCGCCGTTTTAATCAGTCTGATCTGCGGCCTGACCCTGACCCTCATGGGCGGTCTGCTGGCCTCCTACATCCCCGGCTGGATGCAGTTGGACCCCGCCGTGCAGCCCTATGCCGTGCCGTATCTGCGCTGCTATTTTCTGGGCTCTCTGTCGCTGGTGATGTACAACACCTTCAAGGGAATTATGAACGCAGTGGGAGACAGCCGACGGCCCCTCTACTATCTGATTGTCTCCTCTGTTTCCAATGTCTTTCTGGACTGGCTCTTCCTGGGTCCTATGGGGCTGGACATCCGCTGGGCCGCCATTGCCACCGCCATTTCCCAGGGCATTTCCGCCCTGCTCTGCCTGCGGCAGCTCACCAAAAAGGGCACGGTCTATGCCCTGCGCTGGTCCAGGCTGCGGATTGATCGCTGGTCCCTGCGGGAAATTCTCCGCTACGGCATTCCCACCGGCGTGCAGAACTCCGTGATCGGACTGGCCAACGTACTGGTGCAGTCCAACATCAACAGCTTCGACAAGCTGGCAACCGCCGCCTGCGGGGCATACTCCAAGATCGAGGGCTTCGCCTTCCTGCCCATCACCTCCTACTCCATGGCGCTGACCACCTACATCGGTCAGAACCTCGGAGCGAAGCAGTACGACCGGGCCAAGCAGGGCGCCCGCTTCGGCATCTGGTCGGCGGTGCTGATGGCGGAGCTCATCGGCCTGCTGTTCTATCTCTTTGCAGCGCCCCTGATTTCCTTCTTTGTCCAGAACCCGGAGTCCATTGCCATCGGTGTGCGGCAGGCCAGGACGGAGGCCCTGTTCTACTGTCTGCTGTCCTTCTCCCACTGCATCGCCGGCATCTGCCGGGGCGCGGGCAAGGCCTTCGTTCCCATGTTCATCATGCTGGCGGTGTGGTGTCTGCTCCGCATCACCTACATCACCATCGCCATGCGGATCAACCACAACATCGTTCTGCTGTTCTGGGCCTATCCCATGACCTGGTTCATCAGCTCGGTCATCTATCTGATTTACTATCTGCGTTCCGATTGGATTCACGGCTTTGACAATGCGGAACAGCTGATTTGAGGCTGAGGAGATTTATTTTGCTGAAAAAAAGATTGTTTAAGAACCGAACCACCTCTTCTTTTCGGGTGATTCTGCTGGGCTTTCTGGCGCTGATCCTGCTGGGCGCCCTGATCCTGATGCTGCCGGTTTGCAGCCGCAGCCACAGTCTCACCCCCTTTCCGGATGCCTTGTTCACGGCGGTTTCCGCCTCCTGCGTTACAGGGCTGGTGGTGGTGGACACCGCCACCCACTGGTCGATTTGGGGGCAGATCGTGATTTTGATTTTGATTCAAATCGGCGGTCTGGGGGTCATCACCGTTGCCCTCACCTTTTTCCGGCTCTGGGGGCGGCGCATCAGTCTGGCCCAGCGCAATATGATGCAGCAGTCCATCTCCGCCCCGCAGGTGGGGGGCATGGTGCGGCTGACCGGCTTTATCCTCAAGGGCTCTGTCTGCATCGAGCTGGGGGGCGCGCTGCTGCTGCTGCCGGTCTTCGCCCGGGATTTCGGCTTCGCCAGAGGACTGTGGTACAGCGTGTTCCACGCCGTGTCCGCCTTCTGCAACGCGGGCTTTGACCTGATGGGGGTACGGGCGCAGTTCTCCTCCCTCAGCTCCTATTCCGCTGACCCCTGGGTGAATCTTGTCATTATGGCGCTGATTATCATCGGCGGCATCGGCTTCCTGGTCTGGGAGGATTTGCGGCGGAATTTTCTGCACCCCCGCCGCTGGCGGCTGCAAACCAAGTTGGTGCTCTCTGCTTCGGCTGTGCTGATTCTGGCTCCGGCGCTGCTGAACTATCTGTTGGAGTATCGGGAGCTCCCGCCTCTGGAGCGGGCGCTGGCGTCCTTGTTCCAATCCGTGACCACCCGGACGGCGGGCTTCAACACCACCGATTTGAATCGCTTCTCCGAGCCGGGTATTATGCAGATGATCTTTCTAATGCTGGTGGGGGGCTCTCCCGGTTCCACCGCCGGCGGCATGAAGACGACCACCGTGGCGGTGCTGTTTCTGGCGGGCGCGACCGTATTCCGCCGCCGGGACGACGTGGAGTGCTTCCGCCGCCGGATCGGGCAGGACGTCATCCGCAACGCCGGTACGATTCTCTTTCTGTATCTGACGCTGTTTACCATCGGCTCCGCCGTTCTGTGCCGGGCAGAGAAGCTGCCCCTGCTGGTCTGTCTGTTTGAAACCGGCTCCGCCATCGGCACCGTGGGACTGACCCTCGGTATTACGCCGGGGCTTCACGCTGTCTCCCGCATGATTTTGATCCTTCTGATGTTCCTGGGCCGCGTGGGAACCCTGACGCTGGTCTATGCTTTGCTGCCCGGCGGAACCAATTCCCCGGGCAGAAAGCCCCTGGACACCGTCACCGTGGGATAAACGCAAATCCATTCACACCGCGGTCAGTCCATTGACCGCTTTACGGAGGTTTGACAATGAAATCAGTTTTGATCCTCGGAGCCGGCAACTTCGGCTCCATGCTGGCCCGGCAGATGAATGCCATGGGCTACGATATTATGATTGCAGATCAACGGGAAGATCGGATTAACGCGGTAATGCCCTATGTCACCGACGCCCAGATCGGAGAGTGCACCAATCCCGACTTTTTGCGCAGACTTGGCGTGGGAAACTACGATCTGTGTGTCGTCAGCATCAGCGAAAATTTCCAGACCTCTCTGGAAGCCACCTCCCTGCTGAAGGAATTCGGCGCGAAGCAGGTTATCTCCCGGGCCAAAAACGAGATTCAGGAAAAATTCCTGCTCCGCAACGGGGCCGACGAGGTGGTATACCCCGAAAAGCATGTGGCCCTGCGGCTGTCCACCAAATACGCCTCCGATAAAATTCTCGACTTCATCCAGTTCGACGGCGGCGACGCAATTTACGAAATGGCCGTCCCCGCCCATTGGTCCGGCAAGTCCCTGCGGGAGCTGGATGTCCGCCGCAAGTATAACATCAACATCATCTCTCTGCGGCGGGGCGGCCAATCCTCCGCCCTCCGGCCCGACGAGAACTTTCAGGATGGTGATGTGGTCTACGCCCTGGGAGAGATGAAGAACATTCAGAGGTGCTTCCACATTCGGTAGCCCCCCGGCGGCGACGTGCTATGCGTGATTCAACGACAGCAGGAGAAACGGTATATGAGAATTATTATTGTAGGCTGCGGCAAAATCGGGACTGCTCTGATCGGCGCCTTGGTTCGGGAGGGCCACGATGTTGTGGCAGTGGATAACCGGCCCGAAATTCTGAACAGGCTGACAAACCAATATGACGTGATGTGTCTGCCCGGCAACGGGGCAGATTTTGAAACCCTCAGCGAAGCCGGCGTGGAACGGGCCGAGCTTTTGATCTCCCTGACCAGCTCGGACGAGCTGAATATGCTGATCTGTTTCCTGGCCAAGCGTCGGGGGGCCCGCCACACCATCGCCCGAATCCGAAATCCCCAGTACAACCGGTCCTCTCTGGATTTTCTGCGGCAGCAGTTGGATCTGTCCATGCCCCTCAACCCCGAGCTGCTCACCGCCCAGGAAATTCACAACGTCCTGCAGCTCCCCGCCGCCTCCAAGGTGGAGACCTTCTCCCTCAACAGCTTTGAAATGGTGGAGCTGCGGATCAAGGAGGATTCCCCCCTGATAGGACATCAGCTCATGGACCTGCGAGACCATTTTCGGGCAAAGTTCCTGATCTGCGTGGTTCAGCGGGGCAACGAGGTCGTAATCCCCCGGGGCAATTTTGTGCTGCAAAGCGGCGACCGCATCGGCATCACCGCAGACCGTTCGGAGCTCTGGAAGCTGCTGAAGCAGACGGGGCTGGCCCGTCGGCAGTCGAAAAAGATCATGCTGGTGGGAGGCAGCCGCATCGCCTATTATCTGTCTAAAAGGCTGCAGAGCTCCGGCTCCAAGGTAGTCCTGATCGAGGTGGACAAGACACGCAGCGAGCAACTGCACGGCACGCTTCCCAATGCCCAGGTCTTCCACGCGGACGGAACCGATCAGGAGCGGCTGCTGGAGTTCGGCCTGCTGAATCAGGACGCCTTTGTATCCCTGACCGGCATGGACGAGGAAAACCTTCTGCTGGCCTACAACGCAAAAATCCAGCAGGTCGGTCAGGTAATCGCCAAGATCAACCGGGACGAAATTGTGCAAATGGCGGAACAAATGGGGCTGGAAAACGTCATATCTCCCAAGAACGTCGTGGTAAACGTGGTTCTGCGCTATGTCCGCGCCCTGGAAAATTCAATGGATTCCTCCATTGAAAAGCTCTATCAGCTCATGGACGGCAAGGCCGAGGCCCTGGAGTTCGTCGTCCCGGCCCCCGCGCCCTTTACCAATATTCAGCTCAAGAATCTGCATCTGAAAAAGAATATCCTCATTGCCGGCCTGCTTCGCAACAATGCGGCCATTATTCCGGACGGAGAAGATATGATCCTCCCGGGAGACCGGGTCGTGGTCATTTCCGGCCAGCGCAAGCTCAAGGCCATGATGGATATTCTGCAGTAAAGAGGCCACCCTATGAACAGAAAAATGGTTTTCTTCATCATCGGGCGCATTTTGCTGCTGGAAAGTATACTCCTGGGCCTCCCGATGGCGGTTTCAATCTATTATTGGGACGGCGGGCAGATTCCCCTGCTGTTCAGTATGCTGCTGTCCCTTGCGCTGGGCGCGACGCTGACCAGGTTCATGCGGCCGGACAGTCAGGTGATCTATGCCCGGGAGGGCTTCCTGATTACCGGTCTCGCCTGGGTCATTATCTCGGTCCTCGGCGCCCTGCCCTTTGTATTGAGCGGAGAAATCCCCAGCTTTGTGGACGCTTTTTTTGAAACGGTCTCCGGCTTTACCACCACCGGGGCCTCGATCCTGACGGACGTGGAAAAAATGAGCCGCTCCATGCTTTTCTGGCGGAGCTTCACCCACTGGATCGGCGGTATGGGGATGCTGGTGCTGATGGTGGCAGTCATGCCGAACCTCCCCGGCCGCACCATCCACATTCTCCGGGCGGAGATGCCCGGCCCCACCATGGGCAAGCTCTCCCCCAAGCTCAGCGACACAGCACGGATCCTCTACCTGCTCTACATTGCCCTGACCGTGGTGGAGCTGCTGCTGCTGCTGGCGGGGGGGATGCCCCTGTTTGACAGCGCCATTCACACCTTCGGCACCGCAGGAACCGGCGGCTTCGGTATCCGGGCGGATTCCGTCGCCGGCTACAGTCCCTATTTGCAGTGGGTCATTGCGGTGTTTATGATGCTCTTCGGCCTCAACTTCAACCTGTTCTTTCTGCTGACCATGCGGCGCTTCAAGTCTGTCCTTCGCAGCGAGGAGCTGTGGACCTATGTTGCCATTGTGCTGGCCTCCACTGCCCTGATCTGCTGGAATATCCGGCCCCTGTTCGCTTGCTTCTCCGACGCGCTGCGCCATGCCTTCTTCCAGGTGACAACCATCTCCTCCACTACGGGCTTTTCCACCGTCAACTTCGACAGTTGGCCCTCCCTGTCCAGGATGGTTCTGGTGCTGCTGATGTTCATCGGAGCCTGCGCCGGCTCCACTGCCGGCGGCCTCAAGGTTTCCAGAGTGGTGCTGCTGTTCAAAACCTTCCGCCGGGAGATTCGCCACCTGCTGCACCCCCACTCCGTGACCACCATTCGCTTCGAGGGAAGGACCGTCGAAAACACCACCCTCTCCAGCGTTGCAACCTATTTTGCCCTTTATATGGGCCTGTTTGTGTTATTCTGGTTCATTGTGTCCTTCCAGCCCGGCTATGACGGCGTTTCCAACTTCACCGCAGTCGCCGCCTGCTACAACAACATCGGCCCGGGCCTGAATCTGGTGGGGCCAGCCGGCAGCTATGCCGGATATTCCCCCTTTGTCAAGCTTGTGCTCTCCCTCGCCATGCTCTTCGGACGTTTGGAAATCTACCCCATGCTGATCTCTCTCATGCCCGGCGTCTGGCTGAAAAAATAATCGGAAAGGATTTTTGCTATGTCAGATTCTCCCAAACGCAACAATCGACTTGTTTGGTTCATCCTTCTGGGCCTGTCTCTGGCGCTGCTGATCGGTCTTGCCGGGTATTGGCTTGTTTCTCACCGCCCCTGGGCCGGGATTGATGTCTCCCAATATCACACCAGCCCAACAGCGCCCTCCGCCGCCGAAGGAAGCCAGACCCTGCCGTCTGCCGAGACCGGCTCCGCGCCTGCCGCCTCCGACAGCGAAAGCGGCTCCGCCAGCGAGAGCGCTCCCTCTTCTTTGGCAGACAATCCCGTGGACTTTGCCTCCCTGCAGGCCATCAACAGCGATGTCTACAGTTGGATCTACATTCCCATGGGGCCGGAAACGGGCAACATCGAATGCCCGATCCTGCAGCCCCGCTATGAGGACGACGACAACTTCTACCTGCACCACGACCTCAACCGGGATTACCTCTACGCCGGCTGCGTCTACACCCAGAAGGCCAACGCGAAGGATTACTCGGACCGGGTCACGGTGGTCTACGGCCACAATATGCTCGACGGCACCATGTTCTCCAATCTGGTCTGCTTCCAGAACCAGCAGTTCTTCGACACCCACGAATATTTCTACATCTATACGCCGGGCCACATTCTGACTTACCGCATTGCAGCCGCCATTCAGTTCGACACCCGGCATATTCTGAACTGCTTCAACTTCTCTGATGACCGGGTTTTTGAGAACTGGATTGATTCCTATGTGCTGCATCCCAAGTCCATGATCCGCTGCGTCCGGGAGGGCATGGAGCTCAGTACCGACGACAAGCTTGTGATTCTGAGCACCTGTCTGGAACACGGCGCAAGCCGATACCTGATCCAAGGAGTATTAATCAGCGATGAAACAACAAAGTAACGGTCATTTTGAAACGTCGAAGCCCGGCCGTCCGGCCCGGAGTCTGCTGCTCTCGGTGCTTCTGCTGTTGAGCCTGCTGCGTCTGGGCGCAGAGGGCTGCAAGCTGCTGAACTACGCAGACGTGTTCATCGGCGGCGGAAAGCTGTTGATTTACAGCGATCTGGATTCTGTCGATCTGAAAAAGGATGGCTCTGAGATCTCCATTGTGACGGACATTTCCCAGGCGAAAGACGACAATACCCTTGTAAAGCTCAACGACGGAGCCACCGTCGTCTATCACGGTCATACCTACGAGCTCAACCGGGATCTCGCCACGGTTTTGCTGCTGGGCATCGACCGCAGCGTTACGGATGAGGCCGTGCCCGGAGAGGGCGGGCAGTCAGATGTAATCCTGCTGGTGGCTCTGGACACCGAAAGCGGCACAACCAAGGTTCTGAACATCTCCCGGGAAGCAAATGCACAGGTCGATGTCTACTCCGCAGACAACAACTGGATCGAAACACGCTTTGAACAGATTACCCTCGCCTATGCCTACGGAAACGGACGGGATACAAGCTGTGAAAACACGGTTCGCGCTGTCTCCCGCCTGCTCTACGGACTGCCGATCGGCTCCTACCTGTCGGTGGATATGGCCGGCATTCGGAAGGCCAACGAGCTGGTGGGGGGCGTGCAGCTGCCGTCGCTGATCGACATCCGGCTTCCTGACGGAACCACGGTGCGGGAGGGCGATCAAATCGAGCTCCACGGCGACAATCTTGAGCGCTATATCCGCTACAGAGATGAGGATCTGCACGCCAACGCCAGACGCATGGAGCGTCAGAAGCAATATATCACGGCCTTCTCCAAGCTGTTCCGGGACAAAACCCTGGAAAACACTGCCTTCCCCTCGGAGCTCTTTTCCGCCCTGTCCTCCGATGTTGTCACCAATCTGGAGCTTTCCGACATCGCCTTCCTCAGCTCCACCTACCTCCGGCATGGGACAGACTTCAAGCTTCTCACCCTGGACGGCAGCTTTGACCGCTATCACGGCAGTACCATTTTCAACGTCGATGAAAGCAGTCTTCTTGAGACTGTGCTGGAGATTTTCTATCGGCAGCTCGATTGACCCGCAATCGAGTAGGGGAAATAAATTTCTCCCCTCTCAGTCGAGCAGCCAACAGGACTTTCACCCTATAGAACGTACGCTCGCCGAGCGCACTACCAAAATTGCTCCCGCGTTTCCGGC
>JAGAEW010000029.1 GCA_017612935.1 Oscillospiraceae bacterium | reverse complement strand
TGCAAGCTGCCAGATTGTTCCGGCACCACGGCTGCCGCAGCCACCACCAACAGGTGGCGCGGCCGTCCGATTCATACGTGATGCTGACGCAGACGCCCTGTGCCACGGTGTTCGGAGCGGGAACACATCTCCTCTCCTCGTCGGAGCTGAAATACCTGTCTGCTTCCCCAATGCTCAGCAAAAACACCTTGTCCTGGGTATCGTCTCCCGAATCCGTGTCGAAAACGGGATTTTGCTCCGCGCAGACCGTAACCGTCAGGATCCTGGCCTGCTCCTCCTCACTGAATGCATCCTGCAGAAAGCGCCGGTTCAGGAAATCTCTCGCGGTACAGTGCATCCAGGTGACGGAGATAGGATTCGCGCTCGCGTTATACGCCTGACTGCTCAAACCGTATTTACTGATGACGAGGATTCTGTCTTCCTCCTTGTCAAGCACCAGCCATTCGATCCATTCAGACCCGTTTGTTCTGTTGCCGTCCTGTTCGTAAGTGCCGAAGACGACTATATCGCCGATGCTCGCATTTGCCAGCACATCGCGCCCCGTCACACTCTCATAGATGGTGTCTGCGCGCTGCTTGCTGTCCCGATAATCCTCCAGCACCATAAACGCTTTATAGGCTGCCTCCCGGTTCCCTGCGGCCAAAAGCTCCTCCGCTGCCTGATAGGCTGCGGCAAGCTCTTCTTCCGGCTTTTTTTCCTCGTCGATGGGCTCCTGTTCGGAAGTGGTCGTATGCTCCGACGTGTCTGCGTTCGTGCTTTCCGCGTTTTCCTCCTGCGTGGCAGGAGCGGAGAGCGCAGTCTCATGTACCGTGCTTTCAGGTGGTGTGGCAGCGGATTCTTCTTTCTCCGCGTTACGTGCGGGCAGAACCCATACAAGCAGGCCGATGCCGAGCAGCAGAATCACAAAGGCAGCGACGGAAATTGTCACAGTGCTTTTCTTTGATGTCTTTTTCATGTTTCGATTCCTCATTCACAAAATCAGAATTCATTACTTTTGATACTTACGTCTTGTTTTCACGGTGTAGATATGTGCGCCGCAGAGAGGAAGACGCGTGCTTTATCGCAGTCGGCAACCTGACTTTGTCTGTTAATGCCGATAACGGAGAATTCGTTATAGCCATTTTCAGATTTGTATTTTTTGCGAATGAAAAAACAAAGCAAAAATCCTGCCACTTGCGTGACAGGATTTTTGCTTTGGCGGAGTGGGAGGGATTCGAACCCTCGGTACGCTTTTGACGTACACACGATTTCCAGTCGTGCTCGTTATGACCGCTTCGATACCACTCCGTATTCGGTTGTCCGCGGCGGTCTCCCCCGCTTCGGCAAGAACGTGGTCGGGCGTTCATGCTCGCGTATTATATAACGATTTTCCAATTTTGTCAACTGTTATTTTTGAGAAATGAAAAAACGGCATATTTTTGAGAAATGAAAAAACGGGCAAAATTGATATTTTTGCCCCAGAGCTGCGTTTATTCCGTCGGGATGTCCGGAAGGGTGTCCCAGTCGACGCTGAATTGGATCTGGGGAACGGCCGCGTCAGTCAGACGGGCGGAGAGGGTCTGTCTGCTGTCCCAAAACAGGATGGAACCGTCGGGCAAGCGGCGGTGGAGACAGCCCAGGGCGGGACAAGGATAGCCGCGATCCGGCAGTGGCCGGTTCCAGGGCCGCCTGCACCCGCCGGGAAAACACTGCATCCGCAGCGGCGCAGCATCCAGAAAAACCCTGCCATATTGCGCTTCCATGCGGGAAAGCCAGCGGGCAAAGCCGCATTCTCCCCGCCAGGGGCCGATCAACACAGCTTCATGGAAGCAGTCGGCATAGGGCGGAGGCAGCACCAGGCTTTTTCCGCGCAGGCCTTTTGTGAGCATCGCCAGCAAATCGGTGCGGGGGCGTTCGAAGTCCAGAATGATCATCCCGTTCCAATCGCGCAGTGCCCGGATGGCAGTCGTTATCCCTTCCCGGCACGGCAGATAACGGTCGTCGATCAGAATGCCGATCACATCCCCCGGTATGGGGATACTTCTCCACTGCCCTGCTTTGGTGAACCCAAATCCGGGCAATAAAAATGATGATTCATGGAGCTTTTTTTGATTTTCCGCAAAATATATGCAAGTTTTCATGGACATTACCTATATTTAGTGATATAATATTGGGGAAACCGATGCTAACCCGATACATGATATGAAAGCGGTGTAACGTTCATGCCCATTTCCCTGCTGCCGAAACTGATTTTTTGCAAGCTGACGGATATCACTGCGGAGTTTCTGCGCCAGCGGGGAATTGAGCTTTTGATGCTGGATTTCGACAATACCATGCTCCCCTACACCTCCCGCGTCCCCACCGAAGAGCTGCTGTCCTGGATCGATGAGATGAAGCGCGAGGGGATCCGGCTTTGCGTCGTTTCCAACAGTAAGAAGGATAAGGCCGCCGGTTTTTGCAGGGAGCATGACATCGTGTGCATCACTCACTCCAGGAAACCCACAGGCCGCGGCATCCATCAATGTCTGACACAGTTTGGCGTCAGGCCTTCCCACGCTGCTCTGGTCGGTGATCAGATCTTCACCGACGTCTTGGGGGCGAACTGTGCCGGGGCCACTTCCATTCTGGTCAAGCCCATACATCTGCACAACATTTGGCTGAAGCTTCGCCATGTGGCGGAGCAGCCGTTCATTTATCTTGCAAATAATAGGAGGATCACAAAATGAAAAATCTGGAAAAGTATCTCTCTCTGCTGGACAAAGGCTGCTATGACGGTCTGCTCTTGACCAGCCCCATCTCCCGCAAGTACTGCGCGGAATTCAACGTGGACGAGGGCGTTGCCATCGTCTCCAAGAAGGGCTGCCGCTACTACACGGACTCCCGCTACATCGAGACCGCGGAAAAGAACCTCAAGGGCTTCGACGTCCGCATGGTCAGCAAGGACAACGGTTACATCAAGCAGCTCAACGAGGCGATCGCTGAGTTCGGCCTCTCCACCCTCGGCTTTGAGGAAGACTTCCTGACCGTAGCCGAGTTCCGCAGCTATGAGAGCAAGCTGAACGTCAAGCTGGTTCCCTGCCAGCAGGATATCAACGCCTTCCGTGTGGTGAAGGAGGAATACGAGCTCCAGCGGATGCGGGAAGCTCAGGCCATCACCGACAAGGCCTTTACCGAGGTCTGCAAGCGGATCAAGGTCGGCATGACCGAAAAAGAGCTCTGCGCGGAGCTGATCTACTGCCTGTACAAGTTCGGCGCCGAGGGCCTGTCCTTCGCCCCCATCGT
>JAGAEW010000028.1 GCA_017612935.1 Oscillospiraceae bacterium | reverse complement strand
GTGTTGATCTTTCCCGGCGGTCACGTTCCGACCCAGAATGCCTTTTATCACCGGCTGCGGCTGCGGGCATTTTCTGGCCTTGTGATTGCCTGGAGTGCCGGGTCCATGAACTGCGCGGAAACTGTCTATGCCGCCCTGTTTTCTCTGATTGCTATGGCTGCGGAACATTCCGCGATCGAGGCCGCCGACCAGGTACGCCGCAACCTGCGCTCCCTTCGGCTCCCGGTGACCGTTGAATCCCAGAAATCTTGGAATATCCTTGCGATTTGAGCGCTTAGGTCACTTTGCAACTAACACCTTTCCTACAACAACTTGACACTGACGTTTTTTCTGCGGCCCCTTGACAATTCCTTGGGGTCGTGCTACAATATGATAAAAGGTTGAACAATCGTTCAACAGTCGAAGCGTTCAAACTAATACCTTTCATCACGGAGGAAGCACCCATGCGCTTTTATGACATGGAACTGGATCGAAGCGACTGTACCGTGATCCATCAGGAGGTCGTGGACCGGGTTCGGACCCAGATGCCGGAAGACGAGGTGCTGCTGGATCTGGCAGACAGCTTCAAGCTATTCAGCGATTCCACTCGGCTTAAGATTCTCTATGCTCTGATGGAGGCGGAGATGTGCGTCTGCGATATTTCCGTGCTGCTGGGCATGAGCAAATCGTCGGTAAGCCACCAACTTCGGGTACTAAAGCAATCCAATTTGGTCAAATACCGAAAGGCCGGGCGGGTCATCTATTACTCGCTGGCAGACGAGCATGTGCGAACCATCTGCCGGATGGGCATGGAACATGTGACTGAGGAAGAAACTGCCGTCGGATCGGCAGTCGATCTGCAACTTAAGGAGGACTGAACCATGAAGAAAAAGTTTCAAATGGAAAATCTCGACTGCGCCAACTGTGCTGCCAAGATGGAGACACTGATTCAGAATATTCCCGGCGTTCGCAGCGCCAGCATGAATTTTATGACCCAAAAGCTGACGCTGGAAGCTGACGACGACCGCTTTGAGGAAATTTTAGAGGAGGCCCAGCGCTGCTGCGACAAGGTGGACAGGGGTTGCCGCATCCTCCGCCCGTAAAAAAGCAGAGGAGGGACATTTCGTATGTTTTGGAGTCGGATCGCGGGGCTGTATGATTTCTTTATGGAAATCTACAACAAACAAGTGTATTTCAATATTGGAAAAACAGTGGCGGAATGCTTGTCCCTAAACACAGGACGGGAGCGTGGTTCGATATACGGAACCTGTAGCAAACAGGAAGGCAACTGGCCGCTGTGGTCAGCGGCCACTACTGAATACTTCATATACAGAGGGAATACCGAATGCATGAAACGATCATTCCCACGCAAAAGCCTGAAATGATTCTGTTCGACTACGGGCAGACACTAATTGCGGAGGCGCGCTTTGACGGTCTGAAGGGCTCGACGGCAGTCATGGCTCATGCGGTGGAAAACAAATACCATCTGACGCCCGAACAGGTGCAGCGGGAAGCCGATGCCATCAACCGGGAACTGCAGCGATCAGATCCCGCAACGAGAGCCCAGAAAACCATCGAGGTTCCCAACCACATGTTTACCGCCTACCTGTATGAATCCCTCGGAATCAAGCTCAATCTGTCTGCAGAAGAAATCGATCGCATTTTCTGGGATGCGGCATCTCCCGGCACCCCCACAGAAGGCATTTCGGATTTTCTGGAGTTTCTATGGAAAGCCGGAATCCGCACGGCGGTCATCAGCAACATTTCCTATGCTGGCTCTGTGGTCTCGGAGCGGATTCATCGCCTGCTGCCGAATCACCATTTTGAGTTCATCCTTGCCACAAGTGAGTACCTGTTCCGCAAACCGCACCCGCGTATTTTCCACCTTGCTCTGGAAAAAGCAGAGCTGAAGCCGGAAACTGCCTGGTATATCGGAGATGACTATGCCTGTGATCTGGCGGGGGCGCGTGCCGTGGGGCTGCTTCCGATCTGGTATCAAGCCGCGATAGATTTTGAGCAAGCCGACCATGAGGATGTGCTCAGAATACAATCCTGGACTGCCTTGGAGGACATCTTGAGGAACTGTTCGAATCGTTTGGAGTGATTGTAATGACCAAGAAGCAAAAACTTAGCCTGCTCCGGATCATTCTTGCCGCCCTGCTGTTGGGAACCGCGATCGTGCTGGAACATCTCGGAAATCTGGATTCCCTGCTCTGGTGGCAGAAGCTGGGGCTTTACCTGCTCCCCTACCTGCTGGTGGGCTTCAGCGTACTCCGGGAAGCCGTGGAACACATTTGCCACGGTCAGGTCTTTGATGAAAACTTTCTAATGGCCACCGCCTCCGTCGCCGCCTTCTGCGTGGGAGAGTATCCGGAGGCGGCAGCCGTCATGCTGCTCTATCAGGTGGGCGAGCTCTTTCAGAGCTGCGCCGTGGGCCGGAGCCGCCGTTCCATTACCGCCCTGATGGACATTGCGCCGGAGTACGCCAATCTGGAAACGCCGGACGGTCTGGCCAAAATCGACCCGGAGGAAGTTCCCCTGGGTTCCATGATTGTTGTGAAACCCGGTGAACGCATACCCCTGGACGGTGTGGTCATACAGGGCGAATCCCAGATTGACACGGCCGCCCTGACCGGTGAACCTGTTCCCCGGACGGCAGCCCCTGGGAGCGGAGTCATTTCCGGCTGTGTCAACGGCGAGGGCACGCTGCGGGTTCGCACGACAAAGGGCTATGCCGACACCACAGTGACCCGCATTCTCGAGCTGGTTGAAGACGCATCCTCCCGCAAGGCGCCTGTGGAGGGCTTTATTACCCGCTTTGCCCGTTGGTACACCCCCATCGTCACCCTGCTGGCCCTGCTGCTGGCCGTAGTTCCCCCACTGGCCTACGGGAAGGACTGGAGCGATTGGATTCGACGCGCCTGTATTTTTCTGGTTGTATCCTGCCCCTGCGCTCTGGTAATTTCGGTTCCCCTGAGCTTCTTCGGCGGGATCGGCGCCGCCTCCCGTCACGGCATTTTAGTGAAGGGCAGCAACTACCTGGAAACCCTTTCCAAGCTTTCCACGCTGGTATTTGATAAAACCGGCACCCTGACCCGGGGGGAATTTAAGCTCAGTGCCGTCCTGCCCGCAAGGGGCAGCGAAGCGGAGCTGCTGGAGCTGGCCGCTTTGGGAGAGGGCTATTCCAATCATCCCATTGCCCGCTCCATCCGGGATGCCTGGGGACAAGCTGCTGAACTGAGCCGGGTACAGTCGGTGCAGGAAATCGCAGGTCAGGGCCTCTGCTCTGTGGTAGACGGAAGGAAGCTGCTTCTGGGCAGTGAAAAACTGTTGAAGGCCCGTGGAATAGACTTCACGCCCGCTGACAAAGACAGCACGCTGGTTTATGTGGCCTTCGACGGACTATACCGGGGCGTACTGGTCATCTCCGACGGAATCAAAGCCGGCGCAGACACCGCTCTTTGGGCCCTGCGGGCGGCAGGCGTCGAGAAAATCGCAATGCTCTCAGGAGACCGAAGGCCGGCCGCCGAGGCGGTGGGACGTACGCTGAAGCTGGATCAGGTGGAAGCAGAGCTTCTGCCTCAGGACAAGGTCGCCGCTCTGGAATCCATGCTGAAAGCAACACCAAAGAACCGGACCCTGGGATACGTTGGCGACGGCCTCAACGACGCCCCGGTGCTCACCCGGGCAGACGTGGGCATTGCCATGGGCTCTCTCGGCTCCGATGCGGCCATTGAAGCCGCCGACGTGGTGATTATGGACGACGATCTGAGTAAGCTCCCCATTGCCCTGCGGATTGCAAACAAGACCCTGCGCATCGTCCGTCAAAACATCGCATTTGCACTGGCAGTCAAGTTTGCAATTTTGATTCTCGGCGCACTGGGCTACGCCAATATGTGGCTTGCGGTCTTTGGCGACGTGGGCGTGAGCGTAATTGCAATTCTCAACGCCATGCGCTGCCTGCAGGAATCGCACCGCGACTGTCTTCCCCGGCCTTTCTATTCCTAAAGGCCTTCGGGGCAAAAAAGTCCTCCGGCCGAATGCGGTCGGAGGACTTTTGGAAAACAATGTCAATCAAGGAATTGACATCGCCTGGTGTCTGTGGTATCATTTGGCAGAAAGCAGTGTGTGCGCTTGTTTTCTTGAAACAAGGTGCAAGCGCATTGGAACAAGGGAGGGTCTACGGATGAATAAGCTTCTTCTGGTAGAGGACGACAGTGCCATTGCCCGCAGCATGACAGAGTTCCTCAAAGGGGAGGGCTTCGAACTGCAGACAGTGGCCGGGCAGCAGGAGGCTGAGGCCCTTCTGCTGCCCGGCGCGTTTGATCTGCTGCTGGTGGACGTTTCCCTGGCGGAGGGCAGCGGCTTCGGCGTCTGTGCTGCCGCAAAGGGCCGCGGCCTCCCGGTGATCTTCGTCACCGCCTCCGGCGACGAGAGTTCCGTGGTGGCCGGCCTGGATATGGGGGCAGACGATTATATCTCCAAGCCGTTTCGCCCCCGGGAGCTGGTATCCCGCGTGCGAAGCGTTCTGCGCCGCTGCGGCAGCCAAAGCGTTATCACCCTCGGCCCCGTCCGGGTGGACACCGACAAGGCGGTTGTCACCAAAAACGGCAAAGAACTGGCCCTATCCGCGCTGGAATATCGAATTTTGCTGGTCTTTCTCTCCAACCGGGGGCGGGTTCTGAGCCGAAATCGACTGCTGGAGGAAATCTGGGACATTGCAGGAGATTATGTAAACGACAACACCCTGACTGTCTATATCAAACGTCTGCGGGAAAAGTTAGAGGAAGACCCCCAGCAGCCCAGATTGATTAAGACTGTCCGGGGGATCGGGTATCGGGTGGACGAATGAAGGACTGGAGGAACCCGGAGCTCAAAGGGGAGCTCCTGATGTGTGGCGTTGCGGTTCTGCTGCTGGCGGCCCTGTGTCTGCCCCTGGCTCCGGGCTGTATCCCGGCAATTCTTGTTACGGGACTTCTGATGAGCCTGCTGCACTGGGGCTTCGTCCACCGACGCTACCGGGAGATTGCGGCCTTGAGCCAGTCGCTGGACCGGATTTTGCATGGACAGGGACAGGTTTTGGAGGACAACGCCGAGGGAGAGCTGGCGATTTTGCGCAGTGAGATCCGCAAAATGACCCTGCGGCTGAAGGAAACAACGGATCAACTCCAGGCAGACAAACTGGATCTGGCCCGGGAAATGGCGGATATTTCCCATCAGATCCGCACCCCATTGACCTCCATGAACCTTACGGTGTCCCTGCTGGCCCGGGAGGGGGGCGACGAGCGCCGCCGCCTCAGCCTGACCCGGGAGCTGAAGCGTTCCCTGGAGCGCATCGACTGGCTGGTGGAGACGCTGTTGAAGCTTTCCAGGCTGGAGGCCGGTGTGGTAGTTTTTGAGCCGTCATGTATTTCCGCAGCCGAGCTGACGGAGCGGGCTGTACGGAATCTTTGCATCCCTATGGAGCTGCGGGGCCAGAATTTGAAGCTGGAGCTGGGGGACGTGCGCCTGACCGCCGATCCGGCATGGACTGCTGAGGCTTTGGGCAATGTAGTCAAGAACTGTGTGGAGCATACGCCGGCAGGAGGGACTGTCTCGATTGCTGCGCGGCAGACCCCGGTTTTCACGGAGTTGACCGTCACCGATACCGGCCCCGGCATTGAGCCAGAGGATCTGCCCCATCTGTTTGAACGATTTTACCGGGGCAAGCAGGCCGGAGCGCACAGCGTAGGCATTGGTCTGGCCCTGGCGCGGCAGATTCTTGCAGCACAAAACGCTTCCATCCGGGCGGAAAACGCGCCACGGGGCGGTGCCAAATTTACGTTGCGATTCTATGTGGAGATAATTTAATTATGACAGAGAAAAACCAGGGCGTCCCCGCTGAAATGGCGGAGACGCCCTGCGAATATGACAAAACACTTATGGAACAGTCACCGAATTGTCACTTTACCGTGTTATGATGGGTACATCCAAACGAAAAGAGGATGAATTACATGGAACTATTAAAGGTCGAGCATCTTTCAAAACACTACGGCGGCGGGGAAAACCTGGTCAAAGCTGTGGACGACGTTTCGTTTTCTGTGGAGAAGGGAGAGTTTCTTGCCATCATCGGGCCTTCCGGCTCCGGCAAATCCACCCTGCTCCATATTCTCGGCGGGGTGGATCGGCCAAGCTCCGGCAAGGTCTTTGTGGACGGGCAGGACGTCTATGCCCAGAATGACGAAGCTCTGGCGGTGTTCCGCCGCCGGCAGGTGGGGCTGATTTATCAGTTTTACAACCTGATTCCCGTCCTCACAGCAGAGGAAAACATGACCCTGCCGGTGCTGCTGGACGGTAGAGCCGTCAACGCGGAGCGGTTAGAGGAGCTGCTGGAAGCCCTGTCTCTGCAAAGCCGCCGGAAGGCGCTGCCCAATCAGCTCTCCGGCGGTCAGCAGCAGCGGGTCTCCATCGGTCGGGCTCTGATGAACGCCCCGGCGGTGGTGCTGGCGGACGAGCCTACAGGCAATCTGGATTCCAAAAACAGTCAGGAGATTGTAAGCCTGCTCAAATACTCCAATCGACACTACGGGCAAACCTTGATTATCATCACCCACGATGAGAACATCGCTCTGCAGGCGGACCGCATCATCTCCATTGAGGACGGAAAAATTGTCCGGGACGAGAGGGTGAAGGCATGAGCATTCTGACAAAATATACCCTTCGCTGCCTGAGGCAGAATCGGGTTCGAACGCTGGTGACGGTCATTGGTATTGTTCTGTCCGTAGCTCTGTTTACGGCGGTGTCCGAGGGTGCCTACTCCGGGCAGCAATATCTGCTCAACGTCACAAAAGCAAGCATCGGCAACTTCCACGGCCAATACCGGGAGCTTTCCGACAGTCAATTAGAGGCGCTCCGGAGCCAGCCTGCCATCAAACAGGTTGAGACCATTGATACTGTGGGATTTGCCCTTCTGGCACCGGATCAGAGTGATCCCTTCCTGATGATCGGCTCAATGTCCGGGGGACTTACGGACTTGGTTTCAATTCGCATCAAAGAGGGAAGAATGCCTGAAAATGAACGAGAGCTTCTGATTTCCGATGAAGCGTCGGCCCGGCTCGGCCTACCCTTTCAGTTGGGACAGACCCTGACTCTGAACGTGGGCCAACGCTATGATTTCTCCGTCAAGGAATTGCTCGGAGCCGAGGCTCCCTATTTGGACGAGGGGGAGAAGCTGGTTGACTGTCAGGAGCAGGTCTATACCGTCGTTGGCATTTTCCACCGCCCTGATTATGCGCTGCATTTCCATCCCACTGGGGAGCTGGCTCTGACCACTGGCGCAACAGGGCGAAATTACCAGAGCTTCTTTTCAATGCAGGATCCAGGGCTGATTTATCAGTTTATGTCGTCCCATTTTGATGAGCGACAGGGGTATTTGAACGACGACTTACTGCTGCTCAGCGGAGTTTCTGAGGACCAAATTGCTCTTGGCGTCTTTAACGGTTTGACTGCGATTCTTTTTGCCCTGATTGCCTTTGGCTCGATTGTGCTGATCTATAACGCCTTTTCCATTTCTGTTTCGGAACGGACGCGGCAGTTTGGAATGCTGAAATCCATTGGCGCCACAAGAGGCCAGATTCGTCGCTCAGTGCTCTTTGAGGCTCTGCTGCTCAGCGCCACGGCCATTCCCCTCGGTCTGCTGGTGGGCTGCGGCGGAATCGGGCTGACTCTTCGCTTTCTGCAGCCGGCCTTCAACCGCATCATTCAGATTGGCGGCGCAGAGGACACTACCATTCATCTGGTTTGGAATCTGCCGGCGCTGGGGCTGGCCGGGGGTGTAGCCCTGCTGACCACCCTGATTTCCGCCTGGATTCCCGCCGGACGGGCAGCGCGTTTGTCTCCTATTACGGCAATCCGTCAGAGCCGGGATATAAAAGTTCAGGCCAAAAAGATTCAAAGCTCCAGACTGATCGGCAGGCTGTTTGGAATCTCCGGCACCCTGGCCTCCAAAAACTTCAAGCGCAGCCGCAAGCAGTACCGATCTACTGTGCTCTCCCTGTTTTTGAGCGTGCTGCTGTTCATTTCCGCCTCCAGCTTTTCCGACTACGTGGTGGGCAACGTGGGAGAAGCGGCGGATCTTCTGCCAGCGGAGCTCCGGGTGGACGTGTATGACATCGGAAAGAGCTCGCAGGAGGAGCTGCTGAAAAAAATTCTTGCTGTCCCGGGTGTTGAGGGGGGCAATTATGCAGATCGACTTTTTGTCACTCTGGACTCCATACCCCAGGAGGCGCTTGACAAGGACATTCTCCGGTTTTCCAGCCCGGAGGAGCTTCAGGGTATCCCCTTTAATCTGTACTTTCTCCCGGAGGATTACTATACCGCACTTTGTAAGGAAGCGGGGATTGCACCCGAGTCAAAGCAGGCGCTGGCCTATGTCAGCGGAACTGTTCCCATCGAACGTCCCAACGGCACGGTCAGAATGCAAGTCACGCTGCTGGATTCCGAGGCCTGCCCAATTCCCCTCACAATTTGTGCAGACAAAGAATCTGCAGAGTATGAGATTGTTGACGCGGAGTACAATGAACACAGCGAAATTGTTCGCTATCGCTGTGTTCGCGGGGAAGATCTCGACGAAACCGGCGGGCATGACCCAAAAGACGAAATTTATTTACCCGCAGAATTGTTTTATGAAAAGATGGAGATTACAGTCGGCGCGCTGCTGCAGAAACCGCCCCTGGCGACCTATAACAACAATCCCGGTCTGTATCTGCCCCTCTCCATGCTGCCCCGGGCCGGGGCAGGAGAATCTGGGCAGTGGGAGTTTTCCCGTCAGTGCCTGACGTATTACCTGCAGGCTCCGGAGCATGAAAAGGCAGCCGCAGCCGTGAAGGAACTGCTCTTACCCCTGCGGGCGAATCGGGGGCTGGACTACTATCTCGTGGATACCCGAAAGGATCAGGAAATTACCCAAGCGGGACTGCTGGTTCTGAACGTCTTTTCCTATGGCTTTATTATTTTGATTTCCCTGATTGCCGTTGCCAATGTGTTCAACACGATCTCCACCAACCTTGCCCTGCGGCGGCGGGAGTTTGCCACCCTGAAATCCGTGGGCATGGGGGACCGTGCCTTCGGACGGATGATGCGCTTTGAGTGCCTGCTCTGTGGCTGCAAGGCATTGCTCTGGGGGCTTCCGGCTTCGATTCTTATGAGCCGCCTGATCTTCGGTGTGGTTAATCAGGGTTTCCAGAACGGTGGGTTCCGCTTGCCCTGGGCTGCCATCGGAATTGCCTCCGGCTCCGTCTTCCTGGTGGTTTTTGCAACCATGCTCTATGCCATGCGGAAAATTAAAAAGGCAAATCCCATTGAAGCGCTGAAGCAGGAAACGCTGTAAGCGAGGGATTCGGTTTTTTCATCAGGCAAGGGTCTGCGCTGTCACAGCAAAGATCTTTGCCTGATTGTCTTTTGGAATCTGTTTCTGCCGAAAATCAAAATTTTTCAAATTTAACTATTGACATTTTGGGAAAATTCATGTATAGTAATGGGGCTGCCAAAGACAGCAGGTCGCCGCAAGGCGGTAAATCCTGCCGAGGTTCCGTGATATGACATTGTTCGGTGTCCTTGCGTTCTTTGGCCGCATGGACACATTTTTTATTTCTATTCGGAGGTGACAACCAAACATGCCCAATGCAAAGGTACTCGAAAGCAAGAAGGCGATTGTCGAAGATCTGAGCAACCGGATCGGCCAGGCTACCGCCGTTGTCTTTGTTGATTACAAGGGCATCACTGTCGCTCAGGATACCGAGCTGCGCAATAGGTTCCGCGAAGCCGGCGTGGAGTATTCCGTTGTCAAGAACACTCTGACTCGTTTGGCCGCCAATCATGCCGGTTTCAAGGAGTTCGATGAGATTCTCAACGGCACTACTTCCATGGCCACTACTACGGAGGATCCCATTGCCCCCGCTCGTATCGTCAGCGAATTCACAAAGAAGTACAAGAACGTCCTGAAAATCAAGGGCGGCATCGTGGAAGGAAAGGTTCAATCCATTGAGGCCCTCAATGCCTTCGGTGAACTGCCCTCCAAGAACGCTCTGGTCGCTCAGGTCCTCGGCACCTTCCTCGCACCCATCTCTTCCCTGGCCTTCGTGCTGGATCAGATTCGCGCCCAGAAGGAAGGCTCCGCACAATAATCCCAAACAAATACAAACAATTTCTACTAAATGGAGGATATTACCATGTCTGAAAAGATCACTGCCCTCATCGAGGAAGTTAAGAATCTGTCCGTGCTCGAGCTGTCCGAGCTGGTTCACGCTCTGGAAGAGACCTTCGGTGTCTCCGCCGCTGCTGCCGCTGTGGCTGCCGGTCCTGCTGCCGGTGGTGCCGAGGCTGAAGAGAAGACTGAGTTCGATGTCATCCTGAAGGATGCCGGCGCTTCCAAGCTGAACGTCATCAAGGTTGTCCGCGCTGCTACCGGCCTGGGCCTGAAGG
>JAGAEW010000201.1 GCA_017612935.1 Oscillospiraceae bacterium | reverse complement strand
GCAGCGTCAGCAGCAGATTGCGGTCCTCCAGCTTCATCCTTTGCAGCAGGGCGATCTGCAGGAGATAGACGACCGCGCCGCCGAACGTGACGATGGCGGCATGTTCCCGCCCGTAAATGAGGATGGTCGGTGGAAGCATGACCGACAGGAAGACGATGCCGTTCAGCGCGGCAAACGAGAGTTCCAGCAGCGACACCTTCCGGTGCGTGAAGAGGTTGTATGCCACGGTCTGCACGCAGAACGCCAGGAAGAACAGCACGGCGAACCCGGCGGCGATGAAGTATGCGCGGTTGACGCTGTCCCCGATCGTTGACCATTGCGAGGTCGCCATCAGGGGTTCTATGTAGGAGTGGGGGCCTGTGCTGTGCGGGAACGGTTTCGATGCGATGTAGATGCCCCAGGTGAACAGGAACGCCAGGATGTTCAGCGCCTGCCACGACCTGGCTCCGGATGCGGCAGACCGAGCGGGCCTTTGCTGGCCTGCAGACGGAATTTTCTGCATATGAGGATGATTTCGGCCGCTATGTTCTGGAACTCCGCGCCAACAGCCGAGCTCTGGCAGCTACGTTGCAGGGACAGCTTCAGGACACCAAGCCCTGAGACAGAGAAAAAACTTCCGATTTCCCGGAAAAAATACTATTTTTTCCGGGAAATCTATGATATAATAACATGAAATCATGCGCTTGCAGTTTATGCAAAATATACACTAAACATAACAACAGAAGAAGCAGAAAGGATTCACCATGGGACTGATTAAGAAACTGTTTGGAACGACCTCGGAGCGGGAGGTGAAAAAACTTCGCCCCCTTGTAGATCAAATCGAGAGCCTTGAGCCTCAGATGCAGGCCCTCTCCGATGAGGAGCTGCGGGAAAAAACAGCGGCCTTCAAGCAGCGCTATGCCAACGGAGAAACGCTGGATGAGCTGCTGCCGGAGGCCTTTGCCGCAGTGCGGGAGGCAGCCCGGCGGGTTCTGGGAATGCGGCCCTACCGCGTGCAGTTGATCGGCGGGATTATCCTCCACCAGGGCAGAATTGCGGAGATGAAAACCGGCGAAGGCAAAACGCTGGTTGCCATCCTGCCGGCCTATCTGAACGCTCTGTCGGGAGACGGCGTCCATATCGTCACGGTCAACGACTATCTTGCAAAGCGTGACTCTGAATGGATGGGTAAGGTCTACCGTTTCATGGGGCTGAAGGTCGGTCTGATTCTGAACAACATGACTCCCGACGAACGGCGCAAGGCCTATGCAGCAGATATCACCTACTGTACAAACAATGAATTGGGCTTCGACTATCTTCGGGACAATATGGCCCTCTATCGGCACGATCAGGTCCAGCGCGGCCATAATTTTGCCATTGTGGACGAGGTGGACTCCATTCTGATCGACGAGGCCCGGACCCCGCTGATTATTTCCGGCAAGGGCGACGAGAGCTCCAAGCTCTATGAAATGGCAGATTTCTTTGTTTCCCGTTTGAAGAAGAAGGTCTATGCCACAACGGACGACAAGGAATCCCACGACGATGATAACTGCGATTACTATGTGGACGAAAAAGACCGCTCCGTTCAGCTCACGGCTGACGGCATCCGGAAGGCGGAGGAGTATTTCAAGGTAGAAAACCTGGCGGATATTGAAAATTCCACCCTGTCTCACCACATCAATCAGGCCATGCGGGCCCGCGGCCTTATGAAGCGGGACGTGGACTACGTCGTGAAGGACGGCGAGGTGATCATTGTTGATGAATCCACGGGCCGCTTGATGTACGGACGCCGCTACAACGAGGGCCTGCATCAGGCCATTGAAGCGAAGGAAGGCGTTCACGTGGAGAGTGAGAGCAAGACCCTTGCTACCATCACCTTCCAGAACTTCTTCCGCCTCTACAAAAAGCTCTCCGGTATGACGGGCACTGCCATGACTGAGCAGGAGGAATTTAACGGCATCTACGCCTTGGATGTGGTGGAAATCCCTACCAACAAGCCGGTTATTCGTGTTGATAAGCCCGATGTGGTATACAAGACCGAGGATGGAAAGCTCCGGGCCGTCATCCGTCAAATCGTCGAGTGCCACGAAAAGGGGCAGCCTGTTCTGGTGGGTACGGTTTCCATCGAAAAGTCCGAGCATTTGTCAAAGCTTTTGAAAAAAGAGGGCATTGCCCACGTCGTTTTGAATGCCAAATTCCACGAGAAAGAAGCGGAGATTGTCGCTCAGGCCGGCAAGCTTGGAGCCGTGACCATTTCCACCAATATGGCAGGCCGTGGAACCGATATTGTTCTGGGCGGCAATCCGGAGTATATGGCACTGTCAGATCTTCGCAAGCAGCCGGATATGACCGAAGAGTTGCTGATGGAGGCGAACGCCTACTCCGAGACGACGAATCCGGAAATCCTGGCGGTGCGTGAGCAGTATGAAAATCTCTACCTCCAGTACAAGAAGATCACTGACGCTGAGGCGGAAAAGGTTCGAGCGGTGGGCGGCCTGTTCATCGTGGGCACAGAGCGCCACGAATCCCGACGGATTGACAACCAGCTCCGCGGCAGATCCGGTCGTCAGGGCGACCCCGGCGCCAGTTGCTTCTACCTGTCTATGCAGGACGATGTGATGCGTCTGTTCGGGGCGGAACGTATTTTGAATATGATGGAAACCCTTGGCATCGATGAGGATACCCCTATTGACGCGAAAATGCTCTCCGGTGCCATTGAGAGAGCCCAGGGCACAGTGGAGAGCCGCAACTACCAGGCCAGAAAGAATGTTCTGGAATATGACAATGTTATGAACACCCAGCGTAAGGTGATCTACGAGCAGAGAATGCAGGTGCTCAATGGGGAGAATCTGCAGAAGAATATCGACGCCATGATGCACTATGTGGTGGATACGGAGGTGGAGGACAGCTTCGGCCTCTCCGATCATGTGGAGGATGCTGCCCAGATGCAGGAGCTGATCTCCCGTTTCGAGGGCAAGTTTATCGTTCCCGGTGTGTGGATCCCATCCCGGGAGGAGATCGATAAACTGGACAAGGAGCAGGTCAAAGAGCGGCTGCTGCAGTTGATGAAGCAGACCTATGCCGCCAAGGAAGCCGAATACGGCTCAGACACCATGCGGGAGCTGGAGCGTGTCGTTACCCTGCGGGTGGTTGACGAGTACTGGATGGACAATATCGACGCCATGACGGATCTGCGGCAGGGGATTTCCCTGCGTTCCTACGGGCAGGTGGACCCGGTTGTGGAGTATAAGCGCGAAGGTTATGCCATGTTTGAGGGCATGATTAACGCCATCAAGGAGGAAACGATCCGGCGGTTGTTTGCCGTTCGTATCCGCAGTGATAAGGACGTGCAGCGTAAAAAGGTTGCCACAGTCACCGGCACCGGCGGCGGAGATCAGACTGTAAAGCGCCAGCCGGTTCGCAAGGTGAAGGTTGGCCCGAATGATCCCTGTCCCTGCGGCAGCGGATTGAAGTATAAGAAGTGCTGCCGGGACAAGGATCTTGGCAGAGCGAACTGATAGAGGGTATTTATGTTCATTTCCCATGAAGCCCCGGAGTATCTGAGCTCCGACGTGATTTCCGGCGGCGTTGTCCACTGCTTTTCTACCCGGCGCGGTGGTGTTTCCACTGGCTGTCTCAGCTCTTTGAATCTGGGGATTCACCGGGGCGATGATTGGGAGCGCGTCTATGAAAACTATCGCCGTCTTGGGGCCGCTGTGGGCTTCACCCCGGAGCAGACAGTTTTTACCCGCCAGACTCATACCGACGTTGTAGCCCGAGTTGGGGCTGCGGACCGGGGCTTCGGGCTTTTCCGGGAGGTGGAGCCGGAGCGGGACGGGATTTATACCGATGAACCCGGGGTTGCCCTGGTCTGCTTTGCCGCCGACTGCACCCCCATTCTGCTGTTTGACCCCGTTCGCCGGGCGGTGGCAGCCGTTCACGCCGGCTGGCGGGGAACGGCCCTGGGAATTGCGGCCCGCTGCGTCGAGGCCATGCACCGGGACTTTGGTTCAGTACCCTCTGATCTGCGGGCTGCCATCGGTCCTTGCATCGGCCCGTGCTGCTTTGAGACGGATCGCAATGTCCCCGACGCACTTTTGGCTGCGTTGGGTCCGGAGGCGGAGGCGTGGATCTACAGGGCGCCCCACGGAGGAAACAGGCCGTCAACAGGGGAGAAGTTCTATCCGGATCTGAAGGCCCTAAACGCCCTTTGGCTGCGGCGTGCCGGTGTCCGCAGCGTAGACTGTTCCACTGACTGCACCCACTGCCAACCGGAACGCTTTTGGTCCCACCGGATGACCGGTCAGGCCAGGGGCTCCCAGGCAGCTGTAATTATGTTAACTGAATGATTTGAAAGAAAAAAGGAGACGGTCAGACTGAAACGCTTGCTTTGTATTCTGCTGGCCTGGGTACTGTTGTGTTCCGGCTGCGGGGTGAACCTGAATCAAAAGGAGGCCCCTACGCAGCCCAGCCAGGCGGAAACCCGGGAGAACAATCTGAATCAACTGACCCACCAGGCACCGCAGGAATTTGGACTGGCCTATGTGGAAAAATACGGATTCAATCCCTTTTCCTGCATCTGCATTACAAATCGCCCGGTGTTCTCCCTGGTTTATGAGAGCCTGTTTGTCCTGAACAGCCGATTCCAGCCGGAGCCCGTGCTCTGTAAAAGCTTTTCTGTCTCCGACAACGGACAATCTTATCTCATTACCCTCTGTGACGGCATTCGATTTTCAGATGGTAGCCCCCTGTCGGCCCGGGATGTCGTGAGTTCTCTGGAGGCGGCAAAGGATTCTGATTACTACGGCAGCCGCTTTTCCAAGGTGGCGGAGTTCCGGGTTCAAAATGAACAAACCATTCAAATTACCCTGACGCAGGCCTATGAAAACCTGCCGCTGCTGCTGGATGTGCCGATTGTCAGGGCGGGAACCGAGCGTGCGGAGCGTCCTCTGGGGAGCGGGCCTTACGCCTTTTCTCAGGATGGAAACGGCCTCAGCTTGCGCAGAAATCGGGATTGGTGGCAGAACAGGCTGGCTCCGGTGGAGTATGACGCGATTGCGCTCAGCGAGACCAAAGACCCCACTGCCGTGCGGGACAGCTTTGAGTTCGGCTCAAGCTCTCTGGTCTGCGCGGATCTCACAGCGCCGAATGCGGTGGGCTACCGCTGCGACTATGAGCTCTGGGATTGTCCCACTACCACCATGCAGTATCTGGGCTTTAATCTGAATACCAGTATTTTTTACCAGCGGGAGCTGCGGGCAGCCGTGACCCACATAATCGACCGGGAGATGCTGATTTCGGAGGTTTACAAGGGCTTCGGCACTGCGGCTTATCTGCCCTGCCCCGCGGCCAGCACCCTCTACGATCAGGAACTGGCCCTGAGCTACGGCTACGATGAAGCAGCCTTTTCTGCGGCGCTCTTCTCAGCCAACATTCCGGCAGATTATGCCGGGAGGCTGCTGGTGAGCTCCGCCGATCCGTCCCGTATGGATCTTGCACAGAGAATTGCCAAGGCCATAACGCAGGCCGGGCTGCGAATTACGGTCAAGTCTGTGGACGAAGAGAGCTATGCCAATGCGCTCTCAGCCGGGAACTATGATATGTTTATCGGAGAGGTTCGCCTGTCGGGCAACTTCGATCTGACGGAATTTTTCCGGGCCGACGGAAACCTCTGCAAGGGGGGCATCCAGAACAGCGGCATGGAGCAGCTTTGCAGGGATGCCCTGGAGAATTCGGGGAATTATTATGACCTGTACCGTGGCGTGATGGATAACGGGTATTTCTGCCCGCTGCTGTTCAAATCCTATGCGGTCATGGCGAACCGCGGAGTTATCAGCAGCCTGCAGCCCGCAGTGGACTGTGTGTTTCACACTGCAGGGGGGCGGAGTATGTCCGATGCCAGCGTGGCCTACGAAGAGACAGAAGTGCCGGAACAGACCGGAAAAGCTGAGACAACGGAGGAAACAGAAGGATGAGCTATGCAGATCAGGTTTACATTGAAACCTGTAAGAAAATTCTGACCCAGGGCGTTCGGGACGATGATCTGCCGGTCCGACCCCATTGGGAGGATGGGACCCCCGCCCATACCGTCAAGCTGTTCGGCGTGGTGAACCGTTACGATCTTCAAAAGGAATTTCCCCTGATGACCCTGCGCCGCAGCTACTGGAAGTCCGCTGTGGACGAGCTTCTCTGGATCTGGCAAAAGAAATCCAACCGGGTGGCGGAGTTGGGCAGCCACGTCTGGGACAGCTGGGCGGACGAAAACGGAACCATCGGCAAGGCCTACGGCTACCAACTCGGCGTCAAGCATCACTATCCGGAGGGCGATTTCGATCAGGTGGATCGGGTGCTCTATGACCTGAAGCACAATCCTCAGAGCCGCCGCATCCTTACGAGTATGTACAACTTTGCAGACCTGAGCGAAATGGGTCTATACCCCTGTGCCTACTCCATGACCTTTAACGTCAGCGGCAGGGTCCTCAATGCCATTTTGAATCAGCGATCTCAGGATATGCTGACTGCCAACAACTGGAATGTGGTGCAGTATGCGGCCCTTCTGTGTATGTTCGCCCAGGTTTCCGGCCTGATTCCCGGAGAGCTGGTTCACGTAATTGCCGACTGTCACATCTATGACCGACATATCCCCATGGTGGAGAAAATGCTGGCTCTGGAGCCCTATGAGGCGCCCACGGTCAGACTGGATCCCGGTGTGACGGATTTTTACGCCTTTACGCTGGACAGCGTTTCCGTGGAGGGATACCGTTACCATCCCTTTGAGGGAAAGATTCCCGTTGCAATTTAAGCAGGCGGAACCGTGCTTTGGCGCAGCAAACCTGTAAATTTAGGAGAAAGATATGAATGCTATCGTAAACGTTACCCCCAACTGGGGCATTGGAAAGAATGGCAAGCTGCTGGTTTCCATTCCCACGGATTTGCACCGCTTCCGGGAGCTTACCATCCATAAGACCGTGATTTATGGGCGCAAGACGCTGGAGACCTTCCCAAACGCCCATCCTCTGCGGGAACGAGAGAACATCATTCTGACCCGGGACCCCAACTTTAACGTGGAGGATGCCATCATCTGTCACGACCTGGACGAGCTGAAAAGCGTTCTGCGGGATCGCTATAGTGAGAATCTCTGGGTCATCGGCGGTGAGAGTATCTATAAGCTGCTGGTACCCCACTGCGAAAAGGCCTATGTGACCTTCAGCTATACGGATCTCAAGGCGGACAAGTTCTTCCCCAACCTGAACCGGAATGAAAACTGGTACGTCACCGCCATTCAGCCGACTCAAATTGAGGGAAGAACCCCCTTCCGCTTTGTGGAGTACACCAACACAAAGCCCCTTCCCCTGTAAAAAACACAAAATTCACAAAAAATAGATTGCTTTTTGCGAGTCAGCAGGATATTATAACGATGTTGAATATTGTACTTGTGGAGCCGGAGATTCCGCAGAACACCGGCAACATCTCACGAACCTGTGCTGCCACTGCCAGCCGGCTCCATCTGATTCAGCCCCTGGGTTTTGACATTTCCGACCGTCAGCTCAAGCGGGCCGGACTGGACTACTGGCATCTGTTGGATGTTCGGGTCTATGAAAATCTGGAGGACTTTTTTGCAAAGAATGAGGTTCGGCAAATGCGTCTGTTCTCCACCAAAGCGCCGCGGTGCTATACCGAGCTCAACTATGAGGACGAATGCTATTTGTTCTTTGGAAAGGAAACCAAGGGCTTGCCGGAGGCATTTCTTCAGGCCCACCGGGAGGACTGCGTCAAGCTGCCCATGATCGCCGAGGCGCGCTCCCTGAACCTCTCCAATTCCGTTGCCGTCGCTGTCTTTGAGGCGCTGCGGCAGTTGCAGTTTCCCCATCTCAGGAGCTGGGGAAAGATGAAGGACGAAACCGGTGCGTAAGTCCATCGGAAAAATCGGCCCCTCTGTCATCCCATCCGCGTCGGCGGATTCGAGAATAACTACAACCGGAGGTCACTATGAACTACAACAAGAAATCTGTAGAAGACGTTGACGTGCGCGGCAAGCGGGTTTTGTGCCGCTGCGATTTCAACGTCCCCACCAAGGAGGGCAAGATTACCTCGGATAAGCGCATTGTCGCTGCGCTGCCCACCATTAATTATCTGCGTCAGCACGGCGCCAAGGTCATTCTCTGCTCTCATATGGGCAAGCCCAAGGGGGAATTCAAGCCGGAGTTGAGCCTTCGAGTTGTGGCCGAGCGCCTGAGCGAGTTGCTGGGTGTGGAGGTCAAAATGTCCAAGGACGTTGCTGGTGAGGACAGCAAACGTCTGGCTGCTGCCCTTCAGGACGGTGACGTGATGCTCCTGGAGAATACACGCTTTGAAAAAGGGGAGACCAAGAACGATCCGGCCCTCAGCAAGGCGCTGGCAGAGCTGGCGGATTTGTTTGTCAACGACGCCTTCGGTACGGCCCACCGGGCCCATTCCTCCACGGCCGGCGTGGCGGACTATCTGCCTGCTGTCTGCGGCTATCTGATTGCCAAGGAAGTCGGCATTATGGGGAAGGCTCTGGCAGCACCGGAGCGTCCCTTTGTGGCAATTCTTGGGGGCGCCAAGGTTTCCGACAAGCTCAATGTCATCAACAACCTGCTGGAAAAGGTGGATACTTTGATCATCGGTGGCGGCATGGCCTACAGCTTCCTGGCGGCCAAGGGCTACAGCGTCGGAAGCTCTCTGCTGGATTCCGAAAAGATTGATTACTGCCGGGAGATGATGCAGAAGGCGGAGAAAAAGGGCGTTAAGCTGCTGCTCCCGGTGGATACCGTGATTTCCAAGAGCTTCCCCGATCCCATCGACGGTCCTGTGGAGGTTAGCACTGTTGCTGCGGACGCCATTCCGGAGGGCTTCATGGGCCTTGACATCGGCGAGCAGAGCCGCCGGCTTTTTGCCGAGGCGGCCAAGGCAGCCAAGACGGTAGTTTGGAACGGGCCGATGGGAGTGTTTGAGAATCCCACACTGGAGAAGGGCACCATTGCTGTGGCCCAGGCGCTGGCGGATTCTGAGGCGGTAACAATCGTGGGCGGCGGCGATTCTGCGGCGGCCTGCGAGCAGTTGGGCTTTGCGGAGAAGATCACCCATATCTCCACCGGCGGGGGTGCCTCGCTGGAATTCCTTGAGGGTCTGGAGCTTCCCGGAATTGCCTGTCTGCAGGATCGCTAAGGCGCGGCAAAGGATGAAAAAGGCGCTGCCGGAGCCAAACAGCGCACAGACCGCCTTCTGTCTGAGCGCGAATTGTGAAAAGTAGACAAAAAAGCATCCGGTTTTTCGCCGGATGCTTTTTCAAAATGTTCATAGCTTCTTCATAACTATGTGATAAAATTAGAATACCATAAAAGGGCATCCTTGGAATAAGCAAATATGAACAGGAGCTTCCGTGAAAACATGGGAAGGAGATAATATCGATGAACATCCTGTTTTTTCTGACCCCGAAGGCCAACTGCGAGGTCCTGTACGATGATGAATCTGTCCGGGAGGCTTTGGAACGGATGGAACGCTCCGGCTATGCGGCCCTGCCGATTATCCGCAAGGAAGATGGTCTGTATCATGGAACTCTGACCGATGGGGATATTTTGTGGGCGTTGAAAAACCGCTGCAAATTCGATATTAAGGACGCGCAGTCCTGTAGCATTATGGAGATTGAACATCAGAAGGACTACCTTCCGGTCTCTGTGTCCACCGATATGCGGGACCTGCTCAGCAAAGCGCTGGATCAGAACTTTGTACCGGTTGTAGATGATCGTGGCTCCTTCATCGGGATTGTCACCCGAAAGTCCATCCTTGCCCAGTACAGTGCATCCATCGGGATGGATGTTACCCTTGCTACCGGAACATAAAGGGCAGACTTCATACGCTTCTTCCATAAAATAATGTTTCAAATCGTTTTATGGAATAGCATTCGTATCAAAACTGCGACAGACGGCACGCTTCGTGCCGTCTGTTTTTGCTTCTTTGGAATCTTGTTTCAAAAAAGACCTGGCATTCTCGATAATCGAGAGTATAATGCAGATATTAAAACTCGATAATCGAGAAAGGAAAGTGCAGACATGGCCAGAGAGAAATTCAAAACCCTCACGGAACAAATGTTTTATACCCTGCTCTGCCTGCAGACGGCCTGTTACGGCATGGATATTCTCGATTGCGTCCCCGCCATGACGAATGGTCGGGTGAACATCGGCTCCGGAACTCTCTACACGCTGCTGGAGCAGTTTTTGGAGATGGAAATGATTCGAGAAGTCGGTGCCGACGGCAGACGGCGAAGTTATATCCTGACGGAAAAGGGAAAGGAAATGCTGGACAAAGAATGCCGACGACTGAGCGCCCAGTTGTCGGATTATTACAGAATTTTTGGAGAGGAGGAGAAAAAATGAGACAGACCATAGAGCTCATCCAAATCAAAGCAACGGCTGCCCGGAAGAATATAGCCGGTTTTTCGCTCCGCGGTGTAAAAGTGCCCGAAGGCGTAGCCAATGACGGGGTCCGCGTCCTGTGCGACCCAGAGGGGCTCGTGCAGGTCTGCCGCCTCGTTGGGGACAATTCCGTGGCTGCAGCCCTCTGCCGCCCAGCACCGGGAGAGCTCGATCAACTGCGCGGACAGCGCTTTCTCAAGTGTTGCCCGTTTGACGTCAATTATAGAAAAATGCTCCATTACGTCAGGGATTGAAAACGTAGCGATCCAGACGTTCGAAGGCTTCCTCCACGATCCGCTTCGGAAGCGCCAGATTCATGCGAATGCCCCAGGGGTCGTGGAACATTCCACCGTCCTGCCAGGCAACTCCCACGTCGGTTCCCAGCTTTTGCAGCTCTGCAATGGTTTTTCCGTGGGCCT
>JAGAEW010000200.1 GCA_017612935.1 Oscillospiraceae bacterium | reverse complement strand
GCCGTTGGCAATCAAATACCGAATCTTGTCCGGCTCCCTGGGGGCCAGCTTGACGTGAGTGGGAAAGCCCGCCCCGCCCAGGCCGATAATTCCGGCCTCCCTGACGCGGTTCAGAATATCCTGCCCGGTCAAGCCGGACAGGTCCTGTTTTTGGCCCAGGCCCTCGATCGGGGTGTAGCGGCCGTCGTTTTCCACCACGACGCACTCGCTCATGGTTCCGGCGATCGTCCGCCGCTTTTCCACGGCCTTGACCTTGCCGGAGCAGGAGCTGATGACGCAGGCAGACACAAAGCCGTCGGCTTCCCCCAGCTTTTGCCCCACCAGAACCGGGTCGTTTTTCTTGACGATAGCTTTTGCGGGTTTTCCAATGTGCTGGGCCAAGGGGAACACCATCTCCCCGGGGCCGGGATTCAAACGGCGAAGCGCTGCTTCTCTGCTCAGTTCTTTCCGCCCCTTGGGGTGGACTCCGCCGCGAAACGTAAGATTCACTGTTATCTCCCTCCTGGTTTGGTGCTGGGTGCCTCCAGGCATTTTGCGCTGACGCAGCCTTTGACACTCTTCCGCCTATTTTACCACATGCGCGATGAAAAGGCAATGACAAAGCGTGCAAATGAACCCTCGTTTTTGAACAATCTTTTAGAACTTTTTTCCAGAACAGCGGAACCTTTCCAAAAAAAGCCGTCAAACAGGCATCCGCAATGATTGGAGGAAACTATAGATGTGTACTGCGACGGCGACTATAAGCTGCAAAAGCTTCGTTTTCTGGCTGACGGCGACAAGCGCTGGCTCTATTTCCGGGAGGAGTACCACAATTCCCAAGCACCGGAAATCTGCGTTGGCCGTTACGAAGCCGGACGATTCCGGCAGGCTGAGCTGCACCTACCCGGCCTATGGAGCGGGCTGGAGTGTCACGGCGCAGCCCGACGGCACCCTCACGGACGAGAACGGCACGGTATACAACTACCTCTACCGGGAGGGTGTGAATGACGCTGCCCGGGATTTCAGCAAGGGCTTCTGTGTCCGTGGCGCGGACACGGCGGACTTCTTAGAGGACGCGCTTTCCAAGCTGGGCCTGACCCGACGGGAGGCCAATGAGTTCATCGTTTCCCGGCTGCCCCGGATGGAGGACAACGCCTGGAATCTGATCTCCTTTCAGAGCGGAAGCGAAAGAAAACAGTAAAGAATATCTTGCAATTAACTTCCCGATATGGTATTCTTTTCTTTAGAGGTGAGGCAAGCATGAAATACCGAAGAAAGCTCTTCCGGCACCGGGACGCCTATGATCTCAAGGGCACAGAAGCGCTCTTTTTTCAGGCAATGCGGGAGAACTGTGCCTATGCCTATCGGCACTGTCCCGGCTACCGGGCCATTCTGGACGATGCGGGCTTTGCTCCGGAGCGGCTGCAGGGCATGGACGATCTGGGCGAGCTGCCCTTTCTGCCCACAGCCCTGTTTAAGCGGCGGCGGCTCTTTTCCGTCCCGCGCTGGCGGCTGCCTCTGATTGTGACCTCCTCCGGCACCAGCAGCGGCAAGGCCAGTGAAATCGGGTTCACCGTGGGCGACCTCTGGGCTGGGCTATGGATGGTTCTGCGCATCTGCAAGCTGCGGCATCTGCTCTCCCTGAAGCCCTGTCATTACGTCGTCTTCGGCTATCAGCCCAGGCACACAAACCGCACCGGCGTCTCGCGCACCGCCTTTGGCGTGACCCTCTTTACCCCGGCTCTGAGCCGGACCTACGCCCTGTGCTGGAAAAAGGGCGAATACGTTTTGGACCTCGGCGCGGTACAGGACGCCATCGTCAGGCACAGCCGTTCCCGCTTTCCCCTGCGCTTCATGGGCTTTCCGGCCTACGCCTGGTTTCTCATGAAACGGATGGACGAGCAGGAGGTCCATGTCCAGCTTCCCAAGGGCTCCAAGCTGATGCTGGGCGGCGGGTGGAAGCAATTCTACGCCGAGCAGGTGGACAAGCGCGAGTTTTACGCGCTGGCAAAAAAGGTGCTGGGGCTGGACGATCAGGATATTATTGAGTTTTACGGAGCTGTGGAGCACCCGATCTTTTACAACGACTGCAAAAACCACCACTTCCACATTCCAATCTACAGCCGGGTCATCATCCGTGATCCGGCGACGCTGCGGCCCGTGCCGAACGGGACGCCGGGGCTGGTGAATCTGATCTCCGCAATGGACATCGGCACCCCCCTGCTGTCTGTGATGCCGGACGATCTCGGCGTGCTCCACGACGGCTGTAGCTGCGGCTGCGGGCTGGACTCCCCCTGGCTTGAAATTCTGGGCCGCGTGGGAATGCAGGACATTAAAACCTGCGCCGCCGGAGCCTCGGAGATTCTGAACAAGGTGGAGGTGGCGCTATGATTCTGGCAGGCGGAAGGCAATATGAGAGCTCCATGCAGAGCGAGCTGCTCGCCGGACTGGAGGAACGGCTGAACGCCACCCTCACCGGGCCCGGCCTTGAACCGGAGACTGTGATTCACGCCATCGACACGCTGGGACAGCAGGTATCCGCCGGAGCCTTCGACCGGCAGATTGCCGCCCTGCAAATTGATGGAGCGGCACAATATAAAGAAATGGCAGTCCGTCTGCTGCGGCGGGACCATCTGGAATTTAAACTGCGGACAGAGCTCGGCCCGGGCTTCCGCCCGGACTACGTCACCCAACCGCCGACGGGATTGAAGCCCCTCCGGGTTCTGGCCCGTCCCCTGGGCGTCCTGCTCCACATTGCAGCCGGAAACGCCGACGGTCTGCCCGCCTTCTCCGTGGCTGAGGGGCTTGTGACCGGAAACATCAACATTCTCAAGCTGCCCCAGGCAGACAACGGCCTCACGCTGGAGATTCTGCAAGCCCTGCTGCGCATTGAACCGCGGCTGGCCGACTATCTATACGTCTTCGACACGCCCTCCTCCGATCTGGGAGCTATCCAAAAAATGGCGGCGCTTTCGGATGGCATCGTCGTCTGGGGCAGCGAAACAGCCGTGGCAGCGGTGCGACGCTTTGCCCACCCGGGAACCCGCCTGATTGAATGGGGCCACCGGCTGAGCTTTGCCTACTTGGCGGGCGAACGCCCCGACGCAGAGCTGGAGGGCCTGGCCCGGCATATTATCACCACGCAGCAGCTCCTATGCTCGTCGTGTCAGGTGATCTATCTGGACACAGAGGACTTCGGCGCGGTACGCGCCTTCTGCGAGCGCTTCTGGCCCATGCTGGAGGCCGCAGCCCGGGCGCACCGGCCTGTGACCATCGGCGCCGTGGCGGAGCTGAGCCTGCGAAGCTACACGGACCGGCTGGAAGCCATTCTCGACGGCGGGAAGCCAAAACCCTGGACTTCCACGCTCTGCTCCCTGCTGCCAAGGGAGGACAGCAGGCTTGAGCTCTCTCCGATGTTCGGCAACGTACTGATCAAGCCTCTGC
>JAGAEW010000199.1 GCA_017612935.1 Oscillospiraceae bacterium | reverse complement strand
GGCCTGCGCCGCCCTGGAGCGGACGGTTCACATCAACCGCATTGAGGATCGCGTAGCGGTCTTGCAGGGGGATTTGCGGGAGATCCGGGGGCTGCTGCGGGCCGGTGCCTTTTCCCAGCTCACCTGCAATCCCCCCTATTATCCCCTGGGCAGCGGCTATGTGCCGGAAAATGAGACCCAGGCCATTGCCAGAACCGAACGCTGCTGTACCCTTGAGGATGTCTGCAGGGCGTCGGCCTGGCTGCTGCGGACGGGAGGCTGTCTGTGGATGGTACACCGCCCGGAGCGGCTGACGGATCTGCTCTGGGCTCTGCGGGCAAATCGGCTGGAGCCAAAGTGTTTGCGGCTTGTCTGTCCCCGCCCAGGCGCCGCCCCCTCCCTGCTGCTGGTGAAGGCGGTCCGGGGCGGAAAGCCGGGTCTGCGCTGGAGCCCGCCCCTGCTGTTGGCCAACGAAGACGGAAGCCCGTCGGCGGAGTATCAACGGATCTACCGTCTTGGGGACGCTGAAAAAACCGAAACGCTGGAGGTATTATGACCGGAACGCTGTATCTTGTCCCCACCCCGATTGGGAATTTGGGGGACATTTCCCGGCGCTGCGCCGAAACGCTGGCAGCGGCGGATTTCGTTGCTGCCGAGGATACCCGGGTATCCCTGAAGCTGCTGAACCATCTGGAGCTGAAAAAGTCCCTGGTCAGCTACCATGAACACAACAAAAAAGAGAGCGGCCCCCGCATTGTGGAGCGGCTGCTGGCAGGAGAGAGCTGCGCCCTGGTGACGGACGCGGGCTGCCCCGCCATCTCCGATCCGGGAGAGGATTTGGTGCGGCTGTGCGCCGAAGCGGGGGTTCCGGTCTGCGCCCTTCCCGGGCCCTGCGCCGCCATTACGGCCCTTTCCGTCTCCGCCCTTGCCACGGGACGCTTTGCCTTCGAAGGCTTCCTGCCCCCCCAGAACAAAGAGCGGCGGGCACGGCTGGAGCGACTGAAAACCGAAGAGCGCACCATGATTTTTTATGAGGCCCCCCACCACCTGCGGGCCACGCTGGAGGATCTGTTCGCCGCCTTTGGGTCGGAGCGCCGGATCAGCCTCTGCCGGGAGCTGACAAAGCTCCACGAAGAGGTACTGCGGCTGAGCTTGGGACAGGCCCTCGCCTTCTATGCCGACAATCCTCCCCGGGGAGAGTATGTGCTGGTGGTATCCGGCGCGGAACTGCGGCAGCAGGCCGTCAGCCCGGAGCAGGCGGTGGAGCTGGTCAAGGCCCTGATTGCCGAGGGGATGCGGACCAAAGAAGCAGTCCGGCAGATTGCTGAGGAGACAGGGGTTTCCAAAAACCTCCTCTACGGGGCAGTTACAAAATCAAGTTGAGGAAAGATTATGTTAACAAATAAACTCTATGAAAACGATTCCTATTGCAGAGAATTCACCGCCGATGTGCTCTCCTGTGAGGCCGAGGCGGAGGGCTATGTTGTGGTACTGAACCAGACCGCCTTCTATCCCGAGGGGGGCGGACAGCCCTGCGACCTGGGCACGCTGGGGGGAGCGACCGTGTTGGACGTACAGGAGCGGGACGGGCTCATCCTCCACCGGGTGGACAAGCCCCTGCAGGGCAGCGTGACGGGACAGATCGACTGGGCCAGGCGCTTTGACCTGATGCAGCAGCATTCCGGCGAGCATCTGATCTCCGGCACGGCCCACCGCCTCTTCGGCTGTGAAAACGTGGGCTTCCACATGGGGGCTGAGCTTATCACCATTGACTTTGACCGGGTTGTGAGCATGGAGGATCTGGCGCGGGTGGAGGCGCTGGTCAATGAAGCAATCTGGAGCAATCTCCAGACCCGGGTGCGCTACTACGCCAGCGAAGCCCTCTGCCCTGAGGACTACCGCAGCAAAAAGCTCATTGCGGGCCGGCTGCGACTGGTGGAGTTCCCCGGCGTGGATCTCTGCGCCTGCTGCGGCACCCATGTGGCCTCCACCGGGGAGATCGGCATGGTAAAGCTGCTCTCCGTTGCAAAATTCCATCAGGGTGTCCGGGTGGAGCTGGTCTGCGGCAAGCGGGCCTATGATTATCTCTGCGCTGTCACCGCCCAGAACCGGGCTGTCTCCGGCCTGCTCTCGGCAAAGCCCTTCGAGACGGCCGCCGCCGTGGAGCGCAGCCTGTCGGAGCTGAACGAGGTCAAGCAGGAAAAGGCCCGCTGGGAGGGTCGCTGCTTCTCCACCCTCGCCGAAACTCTGCGGGACGCAGGCGAACTGCTGCTGTTTGAAGAAAACCTGAGCCCCGATTCCCTGCGCCGCCTCTGCGTGGAGCTTATGGCCGTCTGCAGCGGTCGCTGCGCGGTCTTCTCCGGCACGGACGCGGCGGGTTACGCCTACGCCATCGGACTGGAGGACGGCGATCTGCGGGCCTTTGTCAAGGACATGAATGCCGCCCTGAAAGGCAGAGGCGGCGGCAAGCCCAACTTTGCCCAGGGCCGGGTCGGCGCAAGCCGCAGAGAAATCGAAGAATATTTCGGAAAGTGATTGCAAGCAGCGGGGCATTTATGGTATAATACCCGCAGAATCTATCGACATTGGAGTTATACATGGAAGAAAAGCTTGCACAACTGGAAAACAAATATGAAGAACTCTGCGCGAGAAGCGAACAGCCGGATTTTTACGCCGATCCGAAGCGGGCGGCAAACTATCTGAAGGAGCAGCGGGAGCTGGAGCCGGTGGTGACGGCCTTCCGCCACTGGAAGCAGGCAAAAGCCAACATGGCGGAGGCTCTGGCCCTGATGGGCGAGGAGCCCGAGATGAAGGACTTCCTTCAAAGTGAATATCAGACCGCGAAACAGGAAGCCGCGGAGCTGGAGGATCAGCTTCGCGTGCTTTTGCTGCCCAAAGACCCCAACGACGGCAAAAACGTAATCGTGGAGATTCGCGGCGGTGTGGGGGGCGAGGAAAGCGCCCTGTTCGCCCACAGTCTGTTCCGGATGTACTCCATGTACGCCGCCTCCAAGGGCTGGCAGCTGGAGCTTCTGAACTACAACGAGACCGAGCTGGGCGGCGTCAAGGAAGCCGACTTCCTGATCAACGGCGACGGCGCCTTCTCGCGGATGAAATTCGAGTCCGGCGTGCATCGCGTCCAGCGGGTTCCCGAGACGGAATCCGGCGGCCGCATCCACACCTCCACCGCCACGGTGGCCGTTCTTCCCGAGATGGAGGCCGCCGAGGTGGATATCCGCCCCGAGGACATTGAGATGCAGGTCTACCGCTCCTCCGGCGCCGGCGGCCAGCACATCAACAAGACCTCCTCGGCCGTGCGCCTGATCCACAAGCCCACGGGCAT
>JAGAEW010000198.1 GCA_017612935.1 Oscillospiraceae bacterium | reverse complement strand
TAACCAATCCGGCGAGCTGCTGGCAGACTTTGACGAGTCCATGGCCCTGTTGCCCGCGGAGGAGCAGGAGAAGTATCTGGAGCTGCTGAAAAAGGGCATTTCCGGCACCCTCGGCAGAACGCTTTCCGAGCTCAGCTTCTCCACCGCCCAGGTTCAGGGGGGGGAGGAGCACGGCCTGCTGATGAAGCTCCTTCAGCAGCGGCTGAAGGAGGAGGAAACGCGCCATGCCCTCTTCGAGAAAATTGCCGGAAGTCTGCGGATTGCGGACAGCAGTTATCTGATTCTGCTAGCCTGCGATGTCTATGACGTGCCCTTCCGGGGCAAGGACGGAAGCCTGCATGAGGATTCCGGCGATACGCAGTTCAGCTATCTGCTTTGCTCGATCTGTCCCGTGAAGGAGACCCGGCCGGCCCTGCGCTATGAGCCCGCGGAAAAGAGCTTTCACGGCAAGTGCGCGGATCAGGTGGTGGGAAATCCGGAGCTGGGTTTCCTGTTCCCGGCCTTTGACGATCGGGCGACCAATCTCTACGGCGCGCTGCTCTATAACCGTTCCAAGGAGTGCGGATACGATGAATTCATCGAGGCCGTGTTTAAGACCCGCCCCCCCATGGCAGTCGGTGTGCAGAAGGACACCTTCCGGGATGTGCTGGTGGAGGCTTTGGACGAGGAGTGCAGCCCCGGCGTGATTCAGAAGGTCCATACCCAACTGCGGGAGCTTGCGGCGATCCACAAGGAGGCCCGGGATCCGGAGCCCTTGACCGTTTCCTGTGAACAGGTCAGCGATATTCTGGAGCATACCGGCGTGTCGGAGCCCAGGACGGCGGCCTTCCGGGTGAAGTTTGGGGAAGCCTTCGGAACCGACACGGAGCTGCCCCCCCAGAACCTGCTCAATACGGCGCAGTTGGAATATCGTACACCGGACGTGGTGATTAAGGTGAACCCGGACCGGCAGGACCTGATTCAGGTTCGGGAGCTGGGCGGTGTGCGCTGCGTGGTGATTTCCGCAGATGAGAGTGTGGAAATCAACGGCGTAAACGTGGTATAATTTGGAGGATGGAACATGAAAAAAATTTTGACATTCTTATTGGCAGTGCTGATGGCGTTTCAGGTTTTGAATGCTGTTCCTGCGGTTTGGGCAAAAACCCCGGGACAGTCGGAGCCGGATGCACCTGTGGCGGACAGCAATCCCACCGATCCTTCGGAGCCGGAGGAGCCTACCGATCCCATTGATCCCACGGAGCCGGAGGAGCCTACCGATCCCATTGATCCCACGGAGCCGGAGGAGCCCTTGGACCCCACCGATCCCTCGGAGCCGGAGGAACCCTTGGACCCCACCGATCCCACGGAGCCGGAGGAGCCCTCTGATCCTACTGATCCCTCGGAGCCGGAGGAACGGCCCGACGAGTTGCACAGCGCCTACTTATTCGGCAGCAGCGACGGAGCCTTTTATCCGGAGAAGTCTCTTTCCCGGGCGGAAATGGCGAAGATTTTCTACAATTTGGGGGGCTATCCGGAGGGAAGCGCCCGTTTTCCGGACGTGTCTGACAAGATGTGGTATGCGACGGCGATCAACGCTCTGGCTGCTGCGGATGTTCTGCACGGCTATCCAGACGGAAGCTTTCACCCGGAGGATTTCGTCACCCGAGCGGAGATGGTAAAGGTTCTGGAAAACCTCTCCGGCGAGACGGCTACCCGCAATCAGACCTTTACGGACGTCTCCGTCGGCTTCTGGGCCAACTCCGCAATCTCTCTGGCCCAGGAAAAGGGTTGGGTCAACGGCTACGGCGACGGAAGCTTTCGCCCGAATCAAAACATCAGTCGCGCAGAGGCCGTGGTGATGCTAAACCGCTATCTGGGACGGGTTCCGGATCGGGCGGCGATTGACCGGGGCGAGGGGCTGCGCTTTTTCCCGGATGTCCATCCGGGCCAATGGTATTATTATCATCTGATGGAGGCTACGACCTTTCACACCGCCCACTGGGACAGCCCGGAGGCGGAGGAGTGCTGGCTGGATCCCTATTGCACCGAGACAGCGCTGAAAGACGGGTTCTACAGCTTCGGAAAGCAGATTTTTGTGGTGCGTGACGGCAGCTTTGTCCGAAGCCCCGGCGCGGGAAGCTGCAATGGCGTATCCTATTCCTGTCTGGCTTCCTCCGGCGTCTGCAAGGTTTTCACGGAGGTTCTGGAGCTTTACAGCGGAAAGCTGACGCTCTTGTCCGGCGGTTTGCCGATGGCGGACTGCAATCAATACCCCGATGGGTTTTACCTCAAGGCGGGCCAGCTTTACGTTGCCCAGAAGGGCGAAATTCTCCGCAAAAAGACAAGCGTAACGATCGACGGGATCAGCTTTGCCTGCAGCGGCCCCAGCGGTGTGTGCAGTGTTTCCGACTGGACCAAGCTGAAACTGCCCCAGAGCAATCTTTCTGTCTTCTCTCAGCAGTTGACCTCCGAGACAGCCCAAAGCGGGAGCGGGGCAGTTACGCTCGCCCAGGCGTTGCGGGCGGCTGTCAAGGTCTACGAGGCGTATTTCCGCGTTGAGTACCCGCTGAGCGACAGCGATTCCGACGCGCAGTTTATTTCCAGAGGGCTGGACTACGGTATTTTGAGCCAGGAACAGGCAAATTATTCTACCCCCGTCCAACGGGGCGAGCTGGCAGCGATTCTCTGCCGCTGCCTGCACGGCAGAGAGCTGGAAGCCGTGAATCAGATTGAGCTGATTCCGGACATGACCCCCACCCAGGCGGAGTATTCGTCGGTGCTGGTGCTCTATCGGGCCGGCGTTATGAGCGGCGTCGACGCGCAGCACAATGTAGTGCCCAACGGCACGGTGAGCAAAACCGAATTCGCAAGCCTTTTGAAGCGGCTGGAAAACCGGGCAAGCCGCGTGAAATTCACCCTGAAAAAGAAGCGGATTGAGGCCATTGAATACGGACGCAGCGGCTCCGGCAACTATCCTCTGACCGCCTATCGCTACGGCGACGGCAAGAACGTCATGGTTCTGACCTTTGCGCTGCACGGCTGGGAGGACAACTTCGCCTACGATGGCAAGGAACTGGTGTACCTTGCAGACGAGGTGCGCGGATGGCTGGAGCAGAACTACGAGCTGCTGACCAAGGGAGACTGGAGCGTCTATGTTCTGCGCTGCGTCAATCCCGACGGTGTGTATTTGGGAACGACCTGCAACGGCAAGGGACGCTGCACCACCACCCGACTGGACGCCAACGGGAAGCTGCTCACGGATCGCGGGATTGATATGAACCGCTGCTTCCCCTATAATTACCGGTGCTATACGGATGCGCGGAATTACAACGGGACAGCCCCGCTGCAGTGCAAAGAGGCCCAGGCCCTGGCTGACTTCGTGAAGAAGGTCAAGGGCTCCGGCAAGAATATCTGCATTGACACCCACGGCTGGCTGAGCCAGGTGATTACCTCTTCCGGAAAGGGAGCACTGGCCAATGCCTTTCTCAAGCAGTTTCCCAACAATAATTACACCTACATGGCGAAGGGCTACGGTTATTTTACGGCTTGGACCGGCTTCGTCCTCGGCTACGACAGTTGCCTGCTGGAGCTGCCCGCCTCTGTGACAAGCCATCAGAAATTCCTTGACAGCGGAAGCGTCTGGCGCTACGAAAATGCCATCAAGGAGTTGCTGCAAAGCTATAGCAGCGCCAAGGCGACCCAGCCCGTCACCCCGGAGGAAATTGCTCGGCTCGAGCGCTTCGATGACTGAGCCCAAGCGGAATCATGAAAAAGTGCAGACGCGAAAACATCCTGTGTGTTTTCGCGTCTGTATTCATATGGGGAAAAAGGCGTTTTGGGGACAATTGCATCAACGGTGCTGCCGCTGTGAATAAAAAAGCTGAGAACAAAAAAACAGATGTTGAAATTTTACGAACAATCAGATATAATAGAAAAAAATATAGGTAAAAGGGCCGGGGCTCCCGGTTCGGGAAGGAAGGATCGAAATTGGGCCAGGTGATCGCCATTAGCTCCGGAAAGGGAGGAACCGGGAAAACCACCCTGTGCGCGGCCGTCGGCTCCTGCCTGGCGGCAGAAGGAAAGCGGGTTCTTTGCATTGATGCGGATATGGGCCTGCGAAATCTGGACATTTCTCTGGGCATGGCGGATCTTGCTCCGATCTCCTTCACCGATGTTTTGTGCCAACGGAACAGTCTCAGGGACGCCACGCCGCATCCTGAAATTCAGAACCTCTATCTGCTGTCCGCTCCGGCTCTGGAGCGGCCCGAGAGCATTCATCACCAACAGTTCGGGGCGATGCTGGAAGCGGCCCGGGAGCAGTTCGATTATTGTATGATTGATTCTCCCGCCGGGATCGGGGCGGGCTTTCGTCTTGCGGTGGAGTTTGCTGACCGGGTGATCCTTGTTGCAGTGCCGGACCCGGCCTCTCTGCGGGATGCCGCCGGGACCGCGGATCGCCTTCGCCTGATAGGGCGGCAGGATCTGCGGCTGGTGGTCAACCGAGTCACGTCCCGGCTGTTTCGCCGCCTGCACTGGACCGTGGACGATATTATGGATGAGACAGGCTTGCCGCTGCTGGGCATTATTCCGGCGGATGAGCGGGTTGTGATGGCGGCGGCCTCCAATACGGCGCTGATTCGTTACAGTGAGCTCGGCGCATCGCTGGGCTTCCTCCATGTGGCCCGGCGTCTTATGGGGAGAAGAGTGCCGCTGCTGAGAATATGAGCCGGGGTCCGGAAAGCGCGCTTCTGGGCGGGGCAGGATGGGTCCGCATCCGACAGCTTGTGCTCGTTAAATTGGTGATTTGTGAAGAAATGGAGGTAGAGCATGAATATTACAATTATGGCCAACGATAAGAAGAAGGAGCTCATGGTACAATTCTGCACGGCGTATAAGAGCGTCCTTGCCAAACATACAATCTCTGCCACGGCCACAACGGGACGTCTGGTGGCGGAGGCTACGGGACTGCCGATCTCCCTCTTCCTGGCCCACAACCAGGGCGGACATCAGCAGGTTGATGCCCGGATTGCCTATAATGAGGTTGACATGGTTCTGATGTTTACCGATCCCAACAGCAAGGACCCTTGGGAAAATCAATACACCATGCGTACGCTTTTGCTGTGTGATGCACACAACATCCCGGTTGCAACGAACCTTGCAACGGCGGAGCTGCTGATTCTGGGTCTGCAGCGGGGCGACCTCGACTGGCGCGAGGTGATTCGTTCCAGGAGACAGTATTAAAGCATGAATTGTTACAGTGAGAAAACCGTGGACTTTTTGTGGAGCTTAAGGCTGAATAATAACCGGGACTGGTTCCGGGCCCACAAGGATGAATACGAAGCATGGATGCTGGCACCCACGAAGGAGCTGGCCAACAGGCTCTATGAGCACCTGCGGGATCGATACCCGAGCCACGACTGGAAGCTGCACATCTCCCGCATTTACCGGGATGCGCGGCGGCTGCATGGGCGTGGGCCCATGCAGGATCATCTCTGGTTCAGCCTTTGGGCGGATCGGGAGGAGAACGACGCGCCTGCCTTTTGGTTCAGCTTTACCCCTGAGGGCTGGGACAGCGGCATGGGGGTCTGGTCTTCCGGCAGCAATGTCGTAATGGAGCGCTTCCGGGCTGCGGTCAGCATCAATCCCGCTCCCGCAGAAGCGCTGGTTCGAAGATTGCAGACCCAGCAGCAGTTTGTGCTGGGAGGTGAGAGCTATCAAAGGCACCGGATCCGGACGACGCCTCTGCTTCAGCCCTGGGTGGATAAGAAATGGCTGGCTCTGGAATGCCGGCGCAGCCACGATGCGTGCTCCCTCTCGGACAGGCTGTTTCCGTTTCTAAGGGACGGCCTTGACTGGCTGATGCCGTTTTATGAATACTTTCTGAAGCTTCCCGCTCTGGAGGAGCGTTCCGCTCCTGAGCAGACCGTCCGGTCTGAAAATGAATAGAAAAAGGGACATTTTTTTTGTTCCGATCCGATAAAAGGAGCTGACACAATGAACAAAATTACCCCCCGGACCCTGTCCGGCTTTATGGAGCTGCTGCCTGCACCGCAGCAGCAGATGGAGCGTTTTTTGCAGACGCTCCGGGAAAGCTACGCGCTCTACGCCTTCACCCCCCTCGATACGCCGCTGGTGGAATCCGCAGAGATTCTTCTTGCCAAGGGCGGCGGCGATACGGAAAAGCAGATTTATCGCTTTCAAAAGGGCGACGCGGATCTGGCGCTGCGCTTTGATCTGACGGTTCCGCTGGCCAAGTACGTAGCCCTGCACGCAGGAGAGCTGTGCTTCCCCTTCCGTCGTTTCCAGATCGGCAAGGTCTACCGGGGAGAGCGGGCCCAGCGGGGACGGTTCCGGGAGTTCTATCAGGCGGACATCGACGTGATCGGCGACGGCAAGCTGGACATTGTCAATGAGGCGGAGATTCCTGCCGTGATCTATTCCAGCTTTACCCGGCTCGGTCTCAAGCGCTTTCAGATTCAAGTCAACAACCGCAAGATTCTCAACGGCTTCTATGAGCTGCTGGGCCTGGCCGACAAGTCCGGGGAGATTATGCGGACGGTAGACAAGCTGGACAAAGTTGGTCCGGACAAGCTTCGGCAGATGCTGGTTTCGAATGTGGGCCTCAGCGAAGCTCAGTCCGATGAAATATTGAAGTTTATGGGGATTTCCGGCAGCAATGCCGAGGTTTTGGAGCAGTTGGCCGCCTATCAGGGCAAAAACGAGGGCTTTGACCTGGGGCTGGAGGAGCTGAAAACCGTGGTGAAGTATCTTGATGCCTTCGGCGTGCCGGAGGAGAATTTCGCCATCAACTTGACCATTGCCCGGGGTCTGGACTACTATACCGGCACGGTCTATGAGACTTTGATGCTGGATCACCCGGAGATCGGCTCCATTTGCTCCGGCGGCCGCTATGACAATCTGGCTGGGTATTATACGGATCGCCGGCTTCCCGGCGTCGGTATTTCCATCGGCGTAACCCGGCTGTTCTACATTTTGCAGGAGCAGGGCATGCTGAACGACGGGCTCAACACGGCCCCGGCGGATGTGCTGGTTCTGCCCATGACGGAGGATCTTACGGCGGCGGCTCAGGCCGCCACCCTCCTGCGGGGCAGGGGCATTCGCACCCAGCTCTATACCGAGCAGAAAAAGTTCAAGGCAAAGATGAGCTATGCCGATAAGCTGGGCATTCCCTTTGTGGCCTTCCTCGGGGAGGATGAGGTGGCCCAGGGGAAGATTTCTCTGAAGAATATGGCCACCGGCGAGCAGAGCCTGCTTTCATTGGAGGAGGCGGCGGAGATGGTTCGGGCGGAGCTGAACGCCCGGGAGGCGGGAAGCCTGCTTCTCGGCTGACGCGCTCCCAATCAAGTGCGTACTCTAAAACCCACAAAAAAGAGGTAAAAATACATGACCCAAAACAGAACCCATAACTGCGGGGAGCTGCGGCTCTCAGACGCGGGCAAGAACGTCCGCATTGTCGGCTGGATGGAAAACGTCCGCATCGTCGGCGCAAACTTTGCGTTTCTGGTGATCCGGGACTTCTACGGTACCACGCAGGTGGTGATCGAGACGGAGGAAATGCTGAACACAGTCAAGCCCCTCAACAAAGAAACCACCGTGGCGGTGGAGGGCGTCGTGCGGGAGCGGGATTCCAAGAATCCCAAGCTGCCAACCGGCGAGATCGAAATTCTGCCCACCAAAATCGAGGTGCTTGGCAAGTGCCTGCACAACGAGCTGCCCTTTGAGATCAACCGCAGTCGGGACGCTGCTGAGGAAAGCCGTCTGAAGTACCGCTATCTGGATCTGCGGAATCCCGCCGTCAAGAAGAATATCATTCTGCGCTGCAATGTGGTGGCGGAGCTGCGCCGCCGCATGACAGAGCTGGGATTTTTGGAAATTTCAACCCCCATTCTGACCGCATCTTCTCCCGAGGGCGCCCGGGACTATCTGGTTCCCGCCCGGAAGCATCCCGGCAAGTTCTATGCCCTGCCCCAGGCGCCCCAGCAGTTTAAGCAGCTTTTGATGACGGCCGGCTTTGACCGCTATTTTCAGATTGCTCCCTGCTTCCGGGATGAGGACGCCCGGGGCGACCGTACCCCCGGCGAGTTCTATCAGTTGGATATGGAAATGGCCTTTGCCACCCAGGACGACGTTCTGGGGGTTCTGGAATCCGTCATTGAGCCGGTCTTCCGCCAGTTCGGCCTCTATGATCGCGTGAGCGCCGCGCCCTTCCGGCGGATCGCCTACAACGAGGCCATGGAGCGCTATGGCACCGACAAGCCGGATCTCCGCATTGATCTGGAGATCACCGACGCCACAGAGCTGCTGGGCAGCATCGGCTTTGATCCCTTCACGGGCAACACAGTCAAGGCCGTCGTCGTCACCGATTTTGAGGCCACCCGCAAGCAGATCGACAAGCTCTGCGCTGACGTGGAGGTGCAGGCAGGGCAGAAGCCCTACTGGTTCCGTCTGGACGAAAATGGCGAAATCGTCGGCGGCATTGCCAAATTCCTTCAGCCCGTCAAGGAGCAGATTGTCTCCGCCTTGGGCCTCACGCCGAATTGCTTTGTGGGTCTGAGCGCGGGCAAAAAGTCTGTTGCCCAGAAGACTGCCGGTGTGCTCCGGGTCAAGCTCGGCAATCTCTGCCCCGCCCACATAGACAAGGAGCAGTATCAGCTCTGCTGGATCGTGGACTTCCCCATGTACGAAATCGGCGAGGAGAGCGGCGAGCTGGATTTCTGCCACAATCCCTTCTCCATGCCCAACGGCGGTCTGGAGATTCTGGAACAGGCGGAGCGGGGCGAGGTAGACCCCCTTTCCATCACCGCCTTCCAGTATGACCTGGTTATCAACGGCTACGAATCCGCCTCCGGTGCGGTTCGGAACCACGACCCGGCGATCATGGTTAAGGCCTTCGAGCTGGTTCGCCTCGGGGAAGCGGAGGTCAAGGCCAAGTTCCCCGCCATGTACAATGCCTTTACCTACGGCG
>JAGAEW010000197.1 GCA_017612935.1 Oscillospiraceae bacterium | reverse complement strand
TGTTTTCCTGCCTGGGTGCGATGGGTCTCGCCATGCACATGTAGCGCCACTCGTCGGCCACGTGGTCCTCCTGGGTGGTGTCCAGGTCCTCGGGGCGGAGGGGGTCGTAGACCAGCTGGGGGATCGTGCGGAGGAAGGCCGCGCAGGTATCGTAGACATAGAGCATGGGCAGGCCCTCGGCGTCGAAGCGGAGGCGGTAGTGGCACTGCATCCAGCCGGGAATCCGCTTGTGATCGCCGGGGGTGAACCAGACCCGGTATCGCTCCCCGGTCTCGGCGATGCTCTCGCCGGAGCTGGCGTCCCAGATGGCGGGGTCCGCTACGCCCTCGATCTGCCGTCCCCGGAGCCAGGGGTGGCTGTCCTCGGTCTCCCGGATCCGGCGGAAGACCTCGTCCGGCGCCCATCGGACGCCCTCGTTGGGGGTCTGGGTGCAGCCGTAGAGCTCTAAGATCCGGTAGAGCCGCCCGTCGAAGTCCACAGCCCACCAGGCGCAGGAGAAGGGCTTGGCGTAGCCCCAGTCGAAGGAGCGGTAGAGCTTCCAGCCCTCCGGCGGACGGAAGGCCGGGATTACGTGCGTCCAAAGCCCCTGCTTTGCCGCGTCCTCCGGCTCCACGCCAGCTTCCTGGCATTTCTGTAAATCCGGCCTTAAGCGGAAGTCTTCAAAGAACTGCCCTTCGAAGATGTCCCAGTCTCCCTCCAGCCAGGCCTTGCGCAGCTTCTCCGGCAGGGCCTCCAACTGGCGGATATAGTCCGGCTGGCTCTGCATCAGCACCCTGTTGTCCGTGACGAGAGACTGAATAAAGCTGTATTCCTCCGGATTCTCCCCGGTTTCGTAATGTTTGTCGATAAAAATACGCTTGATATATCCGTGGCCCTGCCCGCCGGGGTTGCAGGTGTAGTAGATGCGCTTCGGGAAGTCGTTGACGCCCCGCAGGCAGGCGGTGATGGTCTTCATCTGCCACTCCGAAAGCTGGGTCGCCTCGTCCAAAAAGATCACGTCATATTCCACGCCCTGCAGCCGGTCCAGATCGCCGTCCTTCGCGCAGTACATAAAGTGCAGGGTGGAGCCGTTGGCAAAGCGCAGCACTTTGTCCTTGTCGTTATACGTTCCGACCCCGGCCAGCTCCGTTCGTAAAATTTGGATATGATTGTTCATCAGCTCCGGGTAGGTGCGCCGCACAATCAACAGTTTAATGCCAGGATAGCGCAGGGCCAGCAGCTTTGCCTTGGTCCTTACCGCCCAGCTCTTTCCGCCGCCCCGGGCCCCGCCAAAACCGACGTGCTTGGTCCTGGCCTCAAGCATCTGCCGCTGCTTCTCGTTGGGCGTGCTGAGTTTCAATGCCTGCATACATTCCACCTCGCTTTTGGGTTTTGATGCGATTGTCCGATAAAATGCCTCAAGGAAGCGGAGAATCCTGTGAGCCGCGGCCTGCGGCTGTTCCGGCCTTTTGCATCCGCTTCGGCCTCACCCGTCCTCAACGGCTCAGAGCTTCGCTGTCTCCTTCAAAGAAAACCCGGATGCCCTCGTCCTCTGCCGACGCTTCAAAGAAGCCCAGATAGCGCACCAGCAGCTCCATAGCCTTCTGCTTATCGTGGAGCTTGATTTCCACCCCCTTGCCGCTGTCCTTGATGCCGGCAATGGCGGCGCGCTGGGCGGGGCTGAGCTCCCGGCTGTCCCGGACCCGCACCTGTCCGTCCTCGATCCAGACATAGTCCGTAAAATCCGAGAAGGCAATGGCCTGCAGCGCTTCAAGTATCGTCTGCTCGCTCATGGGCTCTGCCTCCCGCCTGTCTCACCCGTCCCCCGCTGGGCCATCAGCCCCTCTGCCAGACGGAACAGATAAGTCCAGATCTGCTCAATCTGTTCCTGCACGCTGCCCTCCGGCTTTGACGGCAATTCCAACCAGTCCATTCTATCCCTCCTATGTGAATGCTTGCACTGATTTTGATTGAAACATTCTGAACGTTTCAGTCAAATATTCGTATCAGAGATCCGCACTGCCCTCGGTCTGCCAGGCGAGCTGGTGGAGCTCCATGCCGCCGATGCCCTCCAGCCGCAGCCGGAACCGTCGGCAGCGTCTGGGGCTCAGGGGCAGAGTCAGAGTCTGCAGCTCGTTCCCGTGGATTTCTCCCTTTCGCAGCCAGGGCCCGCCGTCACAGCTCAGATAGACCCGCAGCTCTGATCCCTGATCCAGCCGGGCGGTGATCCGGAGCCGGGTCACAAAGCGCTGTTCCCCCATTTGGGCCGCCAGATTCCCGGTTTCGGCATACCAACTGACCTCTCGGCTGTCCGTTGCCTCATTGACGCAGATCAGGCTCTCACCGGCCCGGGGAAGCAGATACAGGTATCCGTCCTGACTGTAGGCCTCGACAAAGTCCGTGTCTTCCTCCCGGTACCAGCAGCCAGTGTCCGTATCCAGCACGAACAGGCAGGACTCTGCCCGCTCCGATTCCATGCAGACATAGTAGCGGCTGCCCACAGCCGCGCCGACTGCATTACGGTAGCGTTGATCTCCCAGAGCCCCGGAGACAAGGGTCGGCAGCGTGCCGCCGTAGGCGCAGATGCCGTCCACGGATTTATAATAGAGCCGGTCCCGGATCACGACGGCGCTGCCGCTGCTGCCGGATTCGATGCCGCTGAGACTGACCGTGACCACTCCGTGATCGCCGTTGGAGGAGGGGAAAATCTTTTCCAGACAGTCCGACCGAAAAAACAGCGGACAACCTCCCAGCACGGCCGCGCCGGTATAGGGTCCGTCGTGGCCCCGTCCCACCCGGTAGCTGTCGGTGGACAGCCCCTCAAAGACGCTCCAGTTGCGGAAGTCCCCCAGCTTGCTGCCGTAGAGTTCATTCACTCCGTTGCCGCAGCGACAGCCCCACCGCCGGTTCGCCGCCTCCACCACATAGTCCATCTTGGGCAGCGCCCGGCACAGTTCAAAGTGGGAATAGCCCTCGGAGGAAACGTTCAGGTTGTAGGCCCGGGGCAGAAGCCCGGGCAGAATCACGTAGTCCTCGGTCCCCTCCGGGCGATTCGCATCGCCCGGGTCGTGGTAAGCTGCCGTGAGTACATGGGTCCCACTCCAAAGCCGGGCCAGCTCTTGCCAACCCTGAAGCGTGGGAAGCAGCAGGCAGCTCAGCTCCACGCCGTCACCCGCCAACAGGCCTGTAGCAATGCCGGGAATGGAGCATTTGACAAAGGGCTTGACCTCCACCCAGAGCCCCTGGCTCTCCGACCAGCTTCGAAGCTGCAGATCCTGCTCGGAGGTATCCACCCAGCAGCCGCTTTGAGGGGCGCTTTCCGACCAGGTGACAGTCAAGGGCGTGCCGTCGGCACTGCAAATCTGGAAGACCGCCCTTCCCTGGGCGCTGACGTTGGCCTGTTCTATCTGTCCGTAGTCCACATTCCGGATCATCTCCTGTCCCTGCCGCAGCTTGACGGTATTGGCGTACGCGCCATCCGGGAAGACACAGACCCAGCCCCCCAGAAAGACCAGCTTGCGCTTCTGCTCATAGCGGAGGGAATAGTCGTACATGAGGATGAGGGTCTGCCCGCTGACCCGGGGGAAGACGTCGAAGCTGTCGGCCGGGAGCTGCTCCGGCCCCCCGTCATGGAGCCAGAGATTCCGGTTGGCGTTGAAGCGAAACACGTAGGTTCCCGGCCTGGTCAAAGCCTCCAGAATGGCCTCCCGCATGAGAACCGGAACAGGGTTTCCTGCCGTGTCCCGGACGATGAGAGAGCTTTCCCCCGGCAGCATACGGGCCAGACTGTTGCCCCCCGCCCAGAGGGTTCCGTGGATGTCCAGAATCACCGGAGTACCCCGGCCGGCCACCGCCAGCACCTCCTCGGTGGGACAGCCGTCCAGCTCCTCCACCTGCGTCCGGCGCCGCCGGACGCAGAGCAGGGGCGCCCGCTCCCCCGAGAGGTTTTTCATGTCATAAAAAGCGCCGGCACGGACGGCGGGCTTATGTTCGTATCCGCGGAAGGCGTCAACCTGAACACGACGCCGGGCAATTGGTTTCAGCTTGGGATATTGCATGACGACTCCTTTCTCAGCGGAGCAGAGCTCCGACGACGGCAGCCTGGGACAGCGCCGCATACTTCGGGTGTGGGGGATCGCGCAGTCCGCTTTCCCGTCAGATTGGAGGGGCTTTTCGCGGAAATCCGTTCGGCCTTCCGGAAATGGGCAGCCAATCGGACAACGGCAAATACAAACCGGGCCTGCCCGTGAATTGCCGGGGCTTATACGAAAACCCAACAAGATAAAGACAAGGATTTGCGAGATGAAATTGTGTCAGCCAGGGCGCTTTCCGCAGCGCATCATGGAGCGATATGGAAAAGGGAGGCAACGCAGCAAGGCACAATTCCAGCTCCAAAGATTGTCTGATTGCCATCGAGTTTCGTATTACATTAGTTTGCCTCGTCCACGCCGGAATAGGCGGAACAGGATTCCACCCGAACCATGCGGTTCTGATAGAGGATCTTCGCTGCGCTCTCAAACTTGTAGCCCACGGTGGAGAACTGATTCAGGGGCCCGCCGATCTGGCTGGCGTCCTTGATAATCATTTCCATCCCCATGCCCTCGGGATCCACGACGCCGAAGGCGTCCTTACCGAAGAAGAGGGTTCCGTAGACGGCGCAGGGACCGGTGTCGGACTGTCCGCCCTCGCCGGGATACAGCTTATCGCCGGAGGCGACGGTAGCGGGGGAAGCTGCGGCCATAAACAGCTTTTTGTTGGAATAGTCCACGCCGACAATGGTACCGCTGCCGGTATAGGGCGCAGTTTCGCCGGTTTCATAGTAGTGAACCTTGCGGCCGATCAGCTCCTTGGCAATCGCCTCGGTCAGCGTTTCGGAAACCGTAACGACAAATCTGCTGCTCTCTCCCACCGCGGCGCTTCCGCTGCCCGCATTGCTCATGGAGGCGACACTCAGATAGCTCTGGCTGCTGCTAAAGAGATTCCCGCCGTTGAAGATCGGGGCCTCGGTGCTCTCCACAAAGCGGACGCCGTGCAGCTCGCCGATCTCACCCTCGAAAACTTCCCGGGTGGCGGCGTACTTATGGGCCTCCATCCAGTCGGGGTGGGAACGCAGATCGTAGGCGGCGGAGGGGTGGATCACCGCCACATACTTGTTGCCCTCGAAGAAGGGGGCTTTTTGCTTTTTCAGGAAGGTATAGGCCTTGTTCACCACGTCGGGAGTCAGGCGGTTGTTATCGGCGCTGAGCTGGCAGCGGCCGGTGGGGGTGGATACAACCGCCCCGTTGGCCCCCAGGGTGTCGGAAAAAATCACCGAGGTTCCGGTGCAGAGCTCGTTTCGCACCAACGTATCGGCGGTTTCGCCGCCGGCAGCCCCCATTTCCTCTGCGGCCCCCAGCAGCACGTTGTCTACGGCGTGCAGATTCAGGCGGTCTGAAATGGCGGCATAGTCGCCGTACTGCTGCACCGTCACGGCGACGGCGCTCTGGCCGAACTTCTGCCCCGTGGGAATCACACCCTCCACCAGGGGGGTCAGAGACTTATCAAAGGTGTTCCACTTGCGCCACTGGACGCTGTCGCCGTGTCCGGCGGGGAGGAACTGGGACTTGCCGAGCTGGGTAAAAATCAGCCGGGGTCTGGCATTTTCCAGAAGCTCCGTATCGTAATAGGTCTTCATGGCGGTGCTCATGGCGCCGGTGCTGTTCAGGGCGGAGCCGTCAAAAGCGTTGGCATCTCCTGCGGTGGTGTTGACAGTCAGATTCATAAGCGTCTCCTTTCATAATCCATATGTGTGACAATGGGTGGAAATACCTGATCCTGAAACCCAATTGATTGGGGTTTTAGGATTACCAGACGATTTCCTCCCCCCGGGCAGCTCTGCGGCGCAGGGCGCGGCGCTCAGCCCGGGTGAGGGTTCTGGGATCGGCCTTGCTGACAGCGGCGGAACCTCCGTCCAGACCGTTTTCCACGGGACGGGCGGCATTCCGGGCCAGACGCTCCTGCCGGCGGTTCAGCTCCTCGCGGTGAACCACTTCAAAGGCAATCTTCGGCTCAATGCCGCTGTTCAGCAGGCGGGCAAAGCTGGGATTCTCCAGCTCCCGCTCCAGATCGAAGTCGGGATACTCCCGCTTTAGGGCCTCGGCCCGGAATTGCAGCTCCCGGTAGGCGAGATAGCGATTGCTCTCCCGGGCCTGGGCCAGCAGCGCCTCCTCCAGGGCCTTGAGATAGTCCTCCCGGTAAACGCCCTGAATCAACTCCTGAAAGCCCTGCTTCTGCTCCACCCGCTCCTCCAGAGGGGGCTCCGCCTTGGTCTGATGGGTGCTCTTGGGGTCTTTTTCATCCATACTTCATGCTCCTTTCCGTTGTTTGGCTTCCTGTCATCCGAGCTTATTTCCAACGCAGATAGGCGTAGTAGCGGCGAATGGTCTCGGCATAGCTCTTGTCAATTCCGGCCGTTTTGAGCAGGCTGTCGGAGACAGACAAGCCCTGCTGCAACGCCTGCATGGCCATACGGTAGGCATAGCTCCGTTCCTTCTCTGCCGCAGACGAGGCCTGGGAGGCCGCAAGCTTTTTTTCGTCGAAGGCAGCCTGTCGTTGATTTTCCTCCTCCTGGGCGGCAAACTTCTGCTTGTTCAGATCGTACTCCGCCGCCCAGCGCTTGTGGCTCTCCTGAAATTCCCGCTCCCACTGGTCGGATTTGGCGGCGGCCTGCTGCTTCTCCAGCCAGGCCTGGTAGTCCTTGTCGTAGAGCCCCAGAGCCATGCTCAGCTCGTCTTGCAGCGCCTGGGTCTTCCGGTCATAGCTGTTGCGGGCCAGGGCATAGTAGTCCGGCAGAAGCTCCTGCAGCCGGGTGAGCTGGCGATCGTAGGCCTGCGTGCCGAGGCTCTGGGCATAACTGGAGGCATAGCCCCCCGTGAGGCCGGCCGCCTTTCCCATTGTGTCCTCCATGGCCCGGCGTCCGGCGCTGAGGCTTTGCTCCTTTGCCGCCTGATACAGCGGGTCCTGCTGGGGCGCATAGGAGAAGTCGGGCCGCTCCCGCAGGCTCTTTGCAGCCTCCTCCGCCGCCTGATACCACCGGTTCTCCTCCTGCTTCCATTCTTCCTTCTGTTTTGACATAGTTCCTCCTTTCCGCGAATCGGGCGCCGCATCGTTCCGGGAATCGTGGGCGCGCTCCCTAAAACCGCAGCCGCTTCTCTCCGAGGGGATCGTGGGTCCTGCCGTGGTGCGCCGCATAGCTCTGCCAGATGCGGTTGAAGGCCGCCGCATCGTTGTTGTAGCGTTCCAGCTCTCCCTGCTCCAGATCGATCCGCATGACAAGATACCGAAGATACAGGTCGTCAAAGGGGAAGGGCACCAAAAGGTTGGTGGTGCGGAGCTCCGTTCCGGCGTTGTAGCCGGAGAAGGGAGCAAGCTCCCCCTGATAGGCCTCCAGAAGCTCCTTCTGAATCTGTCCGTCCAGGGTCGAAAGCCAGCGCAGCTTCTGCTCCGTGTTGATTTCATTGGGACGCTGCCGATCCGCCTCGGCCAGGGCCTGTAGAATTGTCATAGACCGCCCTCCAGATTTTGAACGCGCCGTGCCAGATCCGTCACGGTAAGCTGCAACTCGGAAACATTGCCCTCCAGCAGCTCCACAATCGCCTCGATCCGAAGCTTGTTGTTGTTCAGTTGGTTCACAACACCGGGCAGGCCCCCCAGAAACGCTTCGTACTGGGCCTCTGTGCCGCTGTAGCCTCCCGCCGCGGCCAGCTCATAGGCGGAGCGCCCCGGGCGTCCCTCCACGGCGCAGCTCAGCACATTCAGGGGCTTTTCCCCTACATAAACGCCTTTCATGTCTAATCCACCTCCTCCGTTCTTCTTCGCATGGGTCCGATCCGTCCCAGCAGCGGCCGGAAGGTGTCGGAGCCCACGCTGTTTGTCAGGTGGAGCTGCAGCTCCACGTCCCCCGCCGACAGGCGAAGGGTGTCTTGCTTCGTCATGTAAAGCAGCAGGACGTTTTCATGCAGCGGATCCCGCTGGAGCCCGGTCGGCGCAGGGCCGTCTGCGACCCCCTGCATGGTGTAGTCCAAAACAAGCCTGTCCGCCTGGTAAAAGGACGCATAGACGGTATCCTCCGGGCTGACCGCCAGGGGCAGGACCAGCTCCAGCGTTGGGCTGCTGCCTTGAAAAAATAGAAATTCCCGTTCATCCATTGGCCTTGCCTCAGTTGTCCGCCAGGAGAGCGGAGCGGGCGGCATTCTCCTGCTGGAGCAGGATGAAGTCCTGCTGTCGCTGCTGCTGACGCTGGGATTCCATCAGAATCTCGTAGACCGGGCGGGGGACCTGCACCGTCAGCCCCCGGCGAATGGTGTAGCCCTTTCCGTTGAGGCCGACGAAAACAATGTCCTCCTCCTTCCCTGTCGCCCTGGGCAGGGTGACGGATACATAGTCTGCTTCAGATACGGCTTTTGATTTGTTCATGGCGAAGTCTCCTTTCCTGTTTATCACCTTGGTTGTGTTGAGGCCATGCTTCTGGCCCTGGCCTGCTCCAGAATGCCGCTGCGTCGCAGCTCCCGCCCCAGTGAATCATATTGGTGTCCCTTCAGGGCAGGGGCATGGCGGCGGAGCTGGCCCGAAGTTTCCGCTGCGCTCTGCTCCGGCTGCGGCAACGGAGCCTCCGGGTCCGTCAGGCTGCGGAAGCTGTTCAGCAGGGCTTCCGTCTGGGCCAGTCGGCTCTGCAGGGTCCCGTTCTCCGCCAGCCTGCGCCGCAGGGCCTCCTTGCCCTTGAAGTCCATCATCTCCAGGGCCGCGAGGGCCTGATCGCACAGCTCCGGCCGGAAAAAGCCCATCTGGAAAAACTGCATGGCCATCTCGTTGTAGCTGAGCCTGTTGTAGGCGCTCTGCCGCTGGGCCGTCACCTCAATATCCAGCTCCGTGCTCTCGCCTGTCGTCAGCAGGTGATTGTCAAAGCTGAGATAGGCTGTCTCTCCGTCGGTCCCGGTGATGCGGAGCTTGCGGGGTGTGTCGTAGAACTGGCGAATCAGGGCAACCACACAGCCCACGACCTGCCGGAAACAGCGATAGGCATTCTGAATCTGATCCCGGCTGAGCTTGCCGCTCTGCTCCTGCAGGGCCGCAATGGCGGAGGCCGCCGTGACGCCGCCCCCCACGCCGCCGTTGTTTACGTCCCGGTTGCCGGAGGTCTCCTTGATCTCGTTGATTTTAGAGGAGAGTATGTGCAAATAGTTTCCCGACAGAGGCGCCACCGTGATCTGCCGCAGGGCGTTTTCCTCAATGGAGCCCTGCACATGGACAAAGGGCCGGGTCCAGTCGGCGTATTCGCTCTCATTCACCCCGTCGTCCCCCCGTTTCAGCCAGCGAGGGGTGGCCGCCGCCACACAGTTGGCCACAATGGCATTGTTCATCAGGTCGATCTGCCGCTGGGCGTCCTTGCAGAGATCCACATAGCCAAAGCCCGCCGGGGTTCCCTCCTCGGGGAAGAGCACATCGGCAAAAAAGGGGTAAAGCCCGTGGGCATAGAGCCCCCGCTGGACCAGCTCCGCCTCGTTTTCCGAGGCGTAGAGCAGCGTTTCCCCCACAAACTTGACGTAGTGCAGAACGCTTCTGGAGCCCTCCCGCTTTTTATAGTACCAGTCGATCACCGGGGTCTTGCGGGAGGTGTCCACACTCTCATCATAGAGATAGCGGCTGGCGTTGAAGCCGCCGCCCCGGAGCTGCCCCTCCAGAGCCGGATAGCGCTCCAGCAGGGCCTCGTTGTCTGCCAGCTCCACATGGAAGAGATTCCGGCTCCGCTGCAGATCCGTAATGCCCGGCTCCCAGAAGAGGTTCAACGGGTCCACTCGAATTACGGAGATGTCTCCAAGACCGTTGAGCTTGTCCCGATCCCAGAAAACCCCGTAGAAGGCGACGCCGGCTTTCAGCTTCTTCCACCAGTTGTCGGACCAGACCCCGGAAAAGTCGTTCTGGGCCAGAATAACCGGGACCACCTGGGTCAGCAGCGCCGCCTCGGCTTCGTCGTCCGCCGCCCGGGGCAGAAGGGCCGGCTCGGGGTAGGCGTCCATGGCGTCGGCGTGCTTGGAGAGCAGCACGTTGACCAGCCAGGCGCTCTTAGTCTTCAGCCCCGTGGTGCCCTGCTCCGGAATGTGTTCCCAGTGCCGGAGCTTCCAAAATTCCTCGTTTTCTATGATCCGCCGCTCCAGATTGGCCTTTCCGGCCTTGTAGCGCCGGAGCGTCTCCAGGGCCTCCCGGAGCTGTGTCCGCCCGATGGGCGGCGCGGTAGGGGATGTTGCCACGGCAGTTTTCCTCCTTTGTCAATGGTTCTTGTCCCCTTTATGGGACAGCTTGCCTGATATAATTTTTGGCATAAGTCGGCATAGCTCGCAAAATGAAGCCCCGACAGGCGGAACCGTATGCGCCGCGGCGCATAGCTCCCACGTTCTCCGCCCGCTTCTCGCGCTGCGACTGACGCAAAAATTTTTTTCTTTGGGGCGGGTTGTTTTTATGGTCTTTCTAAGATACCTTTAGCGGAAAAAAATAGAATCCACCTCCTCATCCGTCAGGCCCAGCAGACCGACAATGCGCCGGATTTCCTCTAATGTGAAGTCCTGCTCCTGAAAAATCTTTTGCAGCAAGACTTCCGGCGTGATTTCCAGTACATTTGCCAGTTCCTCCGGGGAAATGTCCTCGTAAAGCAGGCAATTCATTAGTTGATTGTTTCTCATGGTCGTACCTCCTTGAATCATTTTCTTAAGATACTTTGATTATACCACATGTTTATCATTTTGTCAAGACACATTCTTGACTTTTTGAAAAAATTATGTTATGATGAAGATACTTCAAGGCAACAGAAAAGAAATAGAGAGAAAAGAGGTACTAACATGACCATTGCGGAGAAAATCAAGACCCTGCGCAAGCAGGCAAAGCTGACCCAGACGGAACTGGGCGAAATGCTGGGCGTCCAGAAGAACGCCGTGAGCAAATGGGAATGCGGCCGCGTGTCCGACATTCCCGCCGGGAAGATCAAGGCAATGGCACAGATTTTTCAGGTGCCGCCCTCTTATCTCATTGACGGCGAGGTGAAGAACGCCCCGTTCTCCACCCCCCGCGGCGCAATCCGGGAGGAGGACATCAAATTTGCCCTGTTCGGCGGGGACGAGGAAGTGACCGACGAAATGTATGAGGAGGTGAAACAGTTCGCCGCCTTCGTGCGGGCCCGGAACAAAAAACAGTAACAGACAGCGAAGGGCGCGGGCTGCAGCCGGCTCTGCTTGCGGGAGCGGAGCGCTCCGGGGGGCGCTCCCTTCTGCCGCACTTTTCGGCCCTGCCACCGGCCCCCGGCGCAATTCAAGGCAATCGATCCACAACCACAGTCGATCGTATTTTCGCATCAGGAAAGGAGAATGGAATGACGGAGCTTGTTGAACTGTATCGCACAGCGGAACGGATGAATGTTTCCGTGTATCATTTCCCCCTGCCGAAAACCGGCTCTCTGAGCCTGATAGACGAGGAAGGAAACTGTGTGATCGGCATGGATCTTCCCAGCCGCCGCAGCGAAACAGAACAGCGCGTCCGGCTTGCCCATGAGTTGGGGCACTGTGCTACCGGATGCTTTTACAACCGCTGGTCCCCCTGCGATGTCCGGCGCTACCATGAAAATCAGGCGGACCGCTTTGCCGTCCACACTCTGATTCCCTTGGAGGAGCTGGACGAAGCCATTGCAGAGGGCTATACCGAACAATGGGAGCTGGCAGACTACTTTGGAGTGGACGTGCCCTTCCTGCGTAAGGCTCTGTGCCTGTATACATACGGAAATCTTGCCACAGAGCTATATTTTTAG
>JAGAEW010000196.1 GCA_017612935.1 Oscillospiraceae bacterium | reverse complement strand
GCGAAGGAATCCGAGCGGGCCATTGTGGACATTGAAACCCTGCAGCACACCAATCAGCAGCTCATCTCCACGCTGGACGAAGTGCTGCAGATCCAGACCGAGGGCCGTCAGAAGCGGGAAACCGCCGAGGCAGAGCTCCGCAAGATCGAGGGTCAGCTCAAGCAGAAGCTGCTGGAAACCCGGAATCTCTCCAACTGACAAATGTCCCCCGCCCGGAGCGGGATGGACGCTTGTGCAGGCATCGGCGGCTGAGGCAGCCTTGTTGTGCTGTTCTGCCCTTGCATTTTTTCTCCCGGCTTTTCCGTCCTTTGCTGCCTGGTGCCTGAATCTGATTGAAGGGAGCTGTCTGCATGACGCTTCGGAACCGACGTTTCTGTGTCGGCGCCTTGATTTTTCTGGGTGCACTGTTCTATTTGCTCCACGCCGGGGCGCTGCTGCATCTGCCCCATCTGTACCCGGATTTGAGCAAGCTGCACCTGAGCAATCTCATTTTGTTGGGTCTGGCGGTGCTCTGTCTGGCCTTCGGGTGGGTTGCAGCCTGCTATCTGGCGCTGAATGCCGCCCGGCCTCTGCAGCAGCTTCGGCGTCCGGCCCTGGCCTTTGCGCTTCTGCTGGCCTGCAGCGCCCTGTTTTTGCGGCTGGGCGCTGGCAATATCCCCTGCAGCTACACCCACGCGCTGTCCGCCTGCAAGACGGAATTTAAGCCGGAGGCATATCAGGTGAACGGCCTGTCCCTCTATCCCCCGCAGCCCACCGGACGGGTCACGGCTTACCGCCGCTACGAAAAAGACGCGCTGCTGGCGGAATCCGTCACCTGCAGCTATAACCGGGACCGATTTATGGCGGAATCCCAGCGGATCTCAAGCCTGGGCCTGCAGTCCTTCCTGCCCCCCCAGGCCAGAGCCGCCCAGGAAACCGTCTGCTATTATCTCTCTGAGGAGGACTGCCTGTGGCAGCTCCTGATCAGCCCCAAAGCAAAAACAGTGACCTATTCCCGCTTTATCGGCGCTGAATTCTTTCCCTCCTTTGCCCCCGCGCCTGCGGAGCCGGAACCCCCGGATTCAGAGCATTAGGCCTTTGGACGTTGCAGCCTGTGGGCCCGGTTGAAGCCGGGCCCTCTACCTTATACGACATGGATGAATTTACAATGACCCTTGCCGGTGTGCGTCTGCACTGCCGTCCCCGTTTTGCAGACACGCATCGCTATTTCCTTACAAACCCGGAGCCTGTCGGCTGCGCTGACCCCGAGCTGCGGGAGCCTGTTTCAATCCCGGATCGGGACTGGGCCGGCATTCTGAGCACCAATATGCCGGATTGCGCCCACACGGAATTCAGCGCCCTGGTCAATTACTGCTCCGACGCCCTGCTGCCCTTTGACCGGATTCTTCTGCACGGGGTTGCCCTGCGCTGGCAGGATCGGGCCTATCTGATTTTCGGTCCCAGCGGCGTGGGGAAGTCTACCCAGGCAAAAAAGCTGCAACAGCTTCGACCGGGGGAATTCGGCATCATCAGCGGCGATCGGCCGGCAGCGGAGCTGCGGCAGGATCAAATTCTGATTCGTCCCAGCTTCTGGAACGGAAAGGAAAACTGGCATGGCGCCGAAGCCGCCCCTCTGGCCGCCCTGATTCAGTTGATCCGGGGACCGGAGAATCGGCTGGAACCCCTCTCGGAGGACGCAGCGGCCCTGTACTTTTTCCCCAGCTGCTTTACCTCCGGGGCGGACGAGGCAACGCTGCGCCGAGTGGCGGAGTTTGCCACCCGCCTGCTGCAGGCCGTCCCAAAGTGGCGGCTCACCACAAATCAGGTCCCGGGCTCCACAGAATTGCTGCTGGAATCCGTATTCCCTGCGCCGGGCAAAAAGGAGGCCACATAATGGAGTATCAAGCACGTCCGGGCATTGTCCTCTTGAAGGTCTGCAAAGCCATCCTGCTGGTTCCCACCCGCTCCGTCTACGACAAATGCTCCGTTGTTCTTCGCCTGCCGCTGCTGGATGCCATCGTCTGGAATGCCATTGTGCGGGGCAAGTCGAGAGAAGACATCCTCCGCTTTTACGAGGGAATCCGCATAAGCCCGGAGGAAGGAGAACGCCGCCTGCAGGCCTTCACCCAGCGTCTGCTGGAGCACGGCTTTTTGATCCCCAGAGCGGAGAATGAGGATGCTCCCGCGGCAGCACCCGGGACGGAGCAGAACTCGGTGTAGGCAGCTTTGCTGCCCTCTTGCCGGGACGATCCGATCCCACAGGCCAGAAACGAAACGCACGGCAAGACCTCTCACGGAGGTTCTCAAGCCGTGCGTTCGATTTTGTATCCCTATAGCTGTGCAAGAATGCCGCGAATCTCCGGGGGGCTGAACTTGTATTCGGTGTCGCAGAACTGGCACTCCACCTGAATGTCCTTGCCCTCCTCGACAATCTGCTGCAGTTCCTCCCGGCCCAGGCTCACCAGCGTGGCCTCCACCCGCTCCCGGGTGCAGTAGCAGCGATAGGAAACCTCGGTGGGCTCGAAGAACTCCAGCTCCATGCCCCCCGTTACCTTCCTCAGCAATTCCTGCAGGCTCAATCCCGCCTCCAGCATGGCGGTGACAGAGCCTGCCGCCGCAATCCCCGCCTCCAGCCGGTCGATCAAGGCCTCCGGCGCTCCCGGCAGAAGCTGGAGAATAAAGCCCCCCGCCACCTTGACGCTGTGGTCCACGTCCACTAAAACTCCAAGACCGCAGGCAGAGGGGCACTGCTCCGACTGAACCAGGTAAGCCGTCACATCGTCCCCGATCTCGCCGGAAACCAGCTCCACGGAGCCCACATAGGGCTCCTTCATCTGCAGGTCCCGGATCACGGTCAGCAGACCGTCGGTGCCCACGGCAGCCCCCACATCCAGCTTGCCCGCGTACTTCTCCAGCAGGCTGATGCGGGGGTTTTGCACATAGCCCCGAACATTGCCCTCGGCGTCGGACACCGCCAGCACCGTTCCGAGAGGACCGCCGCCCTTGAATTGCAGGGTGACGGAGCCGTTTTCAATTTTCTGCATATTGCCCAGCATGGAGCAGGCAGTCAGGGCCCTGCCCAGCGCGGCTGTGGCTGTGGCTGTGGTATTGTGAATGGTCCGCGCCCGCTCCACAATCTCTCTGGACGTCATGGCGACTGCCTTCACCCAGCCGTCGGTGGTCATGGCGCGAAGAATTTGGTCTGGCATTTGTTGTTCCTCCTGTTATTATAGCCTGCCCCGTCCGGCAGTTCCGTCAACGCTGCCGGATCGCCCCTGAGGCTGCGGCAGGCTGTCGATCCCGACGCAATCGTCAATCGTCAAATGTCAACTGTCAATCGTCCTCCCCGTCCCGCTGGACGGCAAAGAAGATGCGTGCCTCCTCCGGCGCGGGAGGCTCTAGCCGCCGGTCGCCGTAGACGCTGATGTGAACAAAGCCCGCCTCCTCCAGCCATTGACGCAGCTCCTGCACCCGGTAGGCATACTCGAAGTGCTCCTCCCGATCCCGGGACCAGAGCCTCCCCTGCCTTTGGAATACGTCCATGCCGTAGCTGCAAATCCGGCTTTGCGGGTCGAAGGCGGCCCGCCAGAGGCAGAAAACTTCGTCGTCCTCGTCGAGGAAGATCTGCCCGTCCAGACCCCGGAGCTTTGCTTCGGAATTGATGTCAAAGATAAACAGTCCCCCGGGCCTCAAAGCCTGCCGCACCCGGGCAAAGCATTCCCGCAGGGCGGCAGGATCGGTGACGTAATTGATTCCGTCCAGACAGCAGACCACCAGATCCACCGGATTGGGCAGCCGCAGCCGCTCCATCCGCTGGCGGATAAAATAGGGCGGGTTCTCCATCCCGGCCGCCTTGTCCGCCGCCCGGGTCAGCATCTCCTCGCTCTGATCCACCCCCAGAACGGACAGCCCCTCCCGAGCCAGCAGCAGCGCCATGGAGCCCGTGCCGCAGGCCAGATCCACCGCCGTGGCCGGGCAAAGGCCCCGGGCCAGCAAAATGCTGCGATAAAAGTCCAGCACCTGCTCATAGGGTATATCATTGGTCAGGCGGTCATAGGCCGCCGCCAGCGCTTCGTATGCCATGCTCTCCTCCCGTTCCGGCAAAGGGTGAAATTCCATCGCCCGATCGGGGCGATGGAATCCAATCAATTACAGATATAGTAACAGACAGCAAAACCAAAGTCAAGATTTTTTGCTTGACGCTTCAAATCCTTTTCAGTTCGGTGTGCCCACAGTCAGTTCCCCGTTCACCACGTCCACCGTCAGCATGCTGCCGGGGGTGACGTCCCCTTGCAGAATCCGTTTGGCAATCATGGTCTCCACGGTATGCTGCAAATAGCGGCGCAGGGGACGGGCTCCGAACTGGGGATCAAAGGCCGCCTCCACCACATAGCTCTTGGCGGCCTCTGTCAGGCTGCAGCGAAGCTGCTTCTCCAGCAGGCGCTTGTTGAGCTGTTGCATCTGCAAATCTATGATCTTGAAGATATTCTCCTTGGTGAGGGGCTTATAGAACACAATCTCATCCAGCCGGTTCAGGAACTCCGGGCGGAAGCTCTTCTTCAGCAGAACATCCACCTGCTCCCGGGCGCTCTGGCTGATCTCCCCGTCTGTGTCGATGCCGTCGAGAATGTAGGGAGAGCCCAGATTGGAAGTCAGGATGATGATGGTATTCTTGAAGTCCACGGTTCTACCCTGAGAATCTGTCACCCGGCCGTCGTCCAACACCTGCAAGAGAATGTTGAACACGTCGGGATGGGCCTTCTCCACCTCGTCGAAGAGAATCACGGAATAGGGCTTGCGCCGCACCGCCTCGGTGAGCTGGCCTCCCTCCTCATAGCCCACATAGCCTGGAGGCGCTCCGATCAGCCGGGAGACGGAGAACTTCTCCATATATTCGGTCATGTCGATGCGGACGATATTCCGCTCGTCGTCGAAGAGGTCCGCAGCCAAGGCCTTGGCCAGCTCGGTCTTGCCCACGCCCGTGGGGCCGAGAAACAGGAAGGAACCCACAGGCCGGTTCGGGTCCTGAATGCCGGCCCGGGAACGCTGGATGGCCTCGGTGACAACGCGAACCGCTTCGTCCTGCCCCACCACCCGCCGGTGCAGGCGCTCGTCCAGATGCAGAAGCTTCTCCCGCTCCCCCTGCACCAGCTTGGCCACGGGAATCCCCGTCCAACGCTCAATGATCTTTGCAATTTCCTCCTCTGTGACCCGGTTGCGGAGCAGGCTCTGCTCTCTGGCGTTCTGGGCCAGACGTTCTTCCTCCTCCAGCTCCCGCTTCGCCTCGGGAAGCTCGCCGTATTTAAGCTTTGCGGCAGCCTCAAGATCGTAGGCCTGCTCTGCCTTTTCAATCTCGGCGTTGATCTGCTCGATCCGCTCCCGCAGGCTCTGAACCTTGGCAATGGCATCCTTTTCGTTCTCCCACTGGGCCTTCATGGCCTTGAACTGATCCCGCTGCTCCGCCAGTTCCTTTTGCAGTTCCGCAAGACGGCCCCGGGAGAGCTCGTCCTCTTCGTTTTTCAGAGCCGCCTCTTCGATCTCCATCTGGATGATCTTGCGCCGAACCTTGTCCAGCTCGGTGGGCATGGAATCCATCTCCGTGCGAATCATGGCACAGGCCTCGTCGATCAGGTCGATGGCCTTATCCGGCAGGAAACGGTCGGTGATATAGCGGTCTGAGAGCTTCACCGCCGCAATGATGGCGGGGTCCGTAATCTTGACCCCGTGGAAGACCTCATAGCGCTCCTCCAGTCCCCGCAAAATGGCAATGGTATCCTCCACCGTGGGCTCGTTGACCAACACCGGCTGGAAGCGGCGCTCCAGAGCGGGGTCCTTTTCGATATACTGGCGGTATTCGTCCAGCGTGGTGGCACCGAGACAGTGCAGCTCGCCTCTGGCCAGCATGGGCTTGAGCAAATTGCCCGCGTCCATGGAGCCCTCGGTCTTCCCTGCCCCGACAATGGTATGCAGCTCATCGATGAAGAGCAGAATTTTCCCCTCGCTCTTCCGAATCTCGTTGAGGACAGATTTCAAGCGCTCCTCAAACTCCCCCCGGTACTTGGCGCCGGCAATCAGCGCACCCATATCCAGAGAGAAAATCGTCTTATCCTGCAAG
>JAGAEW010000195.1 GCA_017612935.1 Oscillospiraceae bacterium | reverse complement strand
TCGCGGATAGAAAGCGATTCACGACCGCTTGCACTTTGGTCCGCCCTCAGGGACTCGAACCCGGGACCCACTGATTAAGAGTCAGTTGCTCTACCAACTGAGCTAAGGGCGGATTTGCTTTTAGCTTATTTATTATAGTGATTTCTTTCAGATTTGTCAATAGATTTTTTCGCTTTTTTTGAAGTATTTTGATTTTTTTCATTTCCTTTGCTTTTTGGATTCAACTGTAGTATAATAACGAAAACAACGGCCCTCATGCGCAGCACCGTTAGCTGTAAGGGCTTACCTGAAAACAAAAACCAGAAGGAGGCCCCATGGAACACAAGCTGAAGCTGCCGGAGGGCGCAATATTGGCTCCGATGGCAGGCGTGACGGATTACGCATTTCGTGAAATCTGCGTCAGAACCGGGGCCGGCGCCACGGTGACGGAGATGGTCTCCGCCAAGGCCCTTTGCTACGGAGACAAAAAGACCGCTTCCCTGCTGCGGCGGAATCGGGGCGTCCTGTGCGGCGTGCAGATTTTCGGCTGCGACCCGGATTTTATGGCCCGGGGGGCCCGGCTGGCGCTGGAGCTGTCCGGCGCGGATTTCATCGACATCAACATGGGCTGTCCCATGCCGAAGATTGTCAACAACGGCGAGGGCTCCGCCCTGATGAAGGATCCCGCCCTGGCGGGGCGGATCGTACAGGCGGTGGTTCAGGCGGTTCCGGTTCCCGTCACGGTCAAGACCCGCAAGGGCTGGGACAAGAGCCATGTTAACGTGGTGGAGCTGGCGAAGATTCTCGAAGACAACGGTGCCGCCGCCATTGTCGTCCACGGTCGGACGAAGACCATGCTCTATTCCGGCACAGCGGACTGGGACATCATCGCCGGGGTCAAGCAGGCGGTTTCAATTCCCGTGATTGCCAACGGGGACATTGTCTCCCCGGAGGCGGCCGTCCGCTGCCGGAAATGGACGGGGGCCGACTGCCTGATGGTGGGCCGGGCCGCCTTCGGGGATCCCTGGCTCTTTGAAGGAATCAACGCGGCCCTGGCCGGCCGCCCCGTGCCGGAGCGGCCGCCGCTGGCGGAGCGCATGGAGCTGGCATTGGAGCAAATGGAGCTGGCGAAGGAGGACAAGGGCGAGCACATCGCCTGCCTGGAGGCCCGCAAGCAGTTGGCCTGGTATCTGCGGGGCGTTCGCTTCAGCAGCTACTACAAGCAGGAAATCTCGAAAATTGCCGGGATGGAGGACGTCTACCGGGTGATTCACGGGATTCAGAGGGATTTGAAATGATCGACGAACGAGCAATCATTGAACGGGTTCTGGCGGGTGAGACAGACGCCTACGGCCTGCTGGTGGAGGAATACCAGAGCCGGGTTTACAACTTAGCTCTGCGGATGTGCGGCAATCCGGAGGACGCCTGTGATCTGGCCCAGGAGGCTTTTTTCCGGGCCTGGCGTGGCCTGCCGGGCTTTCAGTTTGATTCCGCCTTCTCCACCTGGCTGTTTCGGCTGAGCTCCAACATCTGTCTGGACTTTCTGCGGGCCAAAAAGCGCAGGCCCACTGTGTCTCTGAGCTCTGCGGCAGAGGAGAACGAGCAGACGCAAATCGACCTTGTGGATCCGTCAAAAAGTCCGGAGGAGCTTCTCCTGGCCGCCGAGGATCGGCAGACCCTGAGCCGGGCCATGAACGAGCTGCCGGTAGAATATCGGCAGATTTTGACCCTGCGGGCCGTCAACGACATGAGCTATACCCAAATTTCCGAGATTCTCCAAATCCGGGAGGGCACGGTAAAATCCCGCCTCAGCCGGGCCAGGCTCGCCCTGCGAAATAAATTGCTGCAAATTGGGAACAATTCAGAGGAAGCATCGTCTATTCCTGTAGAAGCTTCTACAGAAGGGAGGGATCTGTGATGAACTGTGAACAGGCGTTAGAGCTTATGAGCGCCAGGCTGGACGGTACGCTCTCCTCCGAGCAGGAGCAGAGCCTGCAGGCCCATCTGGAGCACTGCCCCGAATGCCGACGTCTGATGCAGACACTCTCGGGGCTTGAGCGGCAGCTTGCCGAGCTCCGGGAGCCCGCTCCGGCGGGGCTCAAGGAATGTGTTCTCACCCGGATCCGGCAGGCCGCAGAGCAGGATCAGCCCCGCAGAGCTCGCTGGTTTGGCCCGGGTCGCTCCATCGGCGTCGTTGCGGCCCTTCTGGTACTGATGATCGGTACCGGGGTGTTCTCCCGCGGCAGAACCGATTTGCAGGTTTCGGTTCGTTCCATTCAGAAAGGTCTTTCCAACGCAAACGAAGCGATTGCTCAAAGCCCGGATGAAGAGGAAGAGGGCGATCTGTCCCAGCTCGGCAGCTTGTCGGGAGCGCCTGCCCTTCAGTACGCAGACGAGGCCTGGTCAGAGTCGGTGGAGGCAAGCCCCGAGATGACCGACAACACGTCAAAGGCCAGCCAGACCCCGGTAGATGAGACGCTCCGGGCAGACTGCGCCGCCCTGTGCGGCGAGGAGCAGGCCATGGTGCTGCTGTACTCGGAGTTTGACTATGAAAGCCTCCGCGCCCTGCTGGAGCGGGAGGCGCCGGAGCTTTTCAAGCTGCTGGATCAGGCGGAGCCCACGGAGCGGGGCGAGCTGCTCTGCTGCAAAACCGACTGCGGCACCGTTTTGGCCCTTCACGAATGGCTGATGCAGGCACTGTCCGAGGACGACAACAACACGGGAAGCGGAATCAAGTCCTCCCCTCTGGCGATTTCTCTGGAGCATCTGGATCCCGACTGCAGCAGCCTGCACCGGGTGATCCGTTGGACAGCAGGAAGCAAGTCCATTCTCTGGCCCGGACAGTGGCCGCAGGGCTGGGCCGAGCGCCTCATGCAGGAGGAAAACTGGGCTCTGTTCTTCCCGGAGGAAGACTATGCCCCCGCCCCGGGAAAAACAGCTTATCTGGTCTTCCCCTGAAGAGGCCCGCAGCCTGATCCCACGCTGTTATACCTCCACGCTCTGAAACGGGGCTCTGCCGAAGACGGCAGAGCCCCGTTTGCAGTCTTTGATTCGCCCCCCTCCGGCAGCGAATCCGATGCTCATTCCTTTGCCTCGTACCAGGAGCGGCCGGACTTCGCCTCCGCCTGCAGAGGCACGGACAGATTGGCTGCGGCCTCCATCTCCCGGGTGACAAGGGCCTTTACGGCCTCCGCCTCAGCTTCTGGACACTCCACGATCAGCTCATCGTGAACCTGCAGCACCAGTCTGGCCTGCAGCTTTGCCGCCTTGAGGGCCCGATCCACCCGAAGCATGGCAAGCTTGATGATGTCCGCCGCCGTGCCCTGAATGGGGGAGTTCATGGCCATACGTCTGGCTGCCTCCCGCACCATATACTTGCCGTCCCGCAGCTGCGGCAGATAGCGCCGCCGCCCGTAGAGGGTGGCCACATAGCCCGCCTGGGTCCCCTGCTCCACCACGGCCGCCATAAAGTCCCGAACGCCGTGGTATTTTTGCAGATAACTGTCGATATAGGCCTTCGCCTCGGCCCGGCTCACCCCCAGATCCTCCGCCAGAGAGAACTCGGAAATGCCGTAGACAATGCCAAAGTTGACCGCCTTGGCGCTGCGGCGCATCTGAGGCGTCACCTCCTCCAGAGGAACACTGAACACCTGAGAGGCCGTAACCCTGTGGACATCCTCGCCGGAGTTAAAGGCAGCCTGCATAGCCTCGTCCCCCGCCATGTGGGCCAGCACCCGCAGCTCAATCTGGCTGTAGTCCGCGTCCACAAAGACCCAGCCGGGAGCCGGGACGAACATCTTGCGAATCTCCGCCCCCAGATCTGTGCGGACCGGGATATTTTGCAGATTGGGCTCCGTGGAGGACAGGCGGCCCGTAGCGGTGACGGTATTCTGGAAGGTGGTGCGAACCCGGCCGTCGGGGCCGACGACCTTCAAAAGTCCCTCGGCGTAGGTGGCCTGCAGCTTGCTCAGGCTGCGATACTCCATGATACAGCCGATGATGGGATGCTTGTCCCGGAGCTTTTCCAGCACCTCCACGTTGGTAGACCAGCCGGTTTTCGTCTTCTTCCCGGCAGGCAGGTCCAGCCGCACAAAGAGTATCTCTCCCAGCTGCTTGGGGGAGTTGAGGTTGAATTCCCCGCCGGCATAACGGTAAACCTCCGCCTGGGTTTCGACAATCCGCTCCCGGAGCATCCGATCGAAACGGTGCAGGGCCTCGGCGTCCACCAGGACCCCTTCCACCTCCATCTCCGCCAGCACCCGGCAAAGGGGAAGATCCATATCATAAAAGAGGGCTTCCAGTTTTTGTTCCTTCAAGCCCGCCTGCAAGGGCTCATACAGCGCCAGCAGGGCGGCGGTCTCGGACAGCAGCAGGGCCTGTTTCGCCTCCCGGGCCGGAACTCCGGCCTCCATCAGCTCCTTTTGAACCGGAAGCTGGATGTGGCAGTAGTCCAGAGCCAGCCGGGGTAGCTCATATTTGCCCCGGGCCGCATCCAGCAGATAGGCCGCCAGCTCCGTGTCGAACACAATCCCGTCGGCAGGCAGGCAGCGCTCTGACAGACGGCGCAGCAGCTCCTTGGCGCCGTGAACCAGCAGCCTGATTTTCCCGGAAAAGAGCTCTGAGAGCGCCGTGTCAAAGGCAGAGCCCAGCCTGTCCCGCCGCAGCACAGCGGGCTTGTTGCCCGCGTCGTCCAGGGCCAGCAGCTCCAGATCCTCCGAGACCGCCAGGGCCACCCGCTCCGCTTGCTTCCAGTCTGCCAGCAGCGCCTCCAGCTCCGCCTTGCTCTCGGGGATTTGGAGTTCAATGGCTTGCTCCCCTGCCGCCTGCATTGGATCGACGGCAGATTGGTCGCGCACTGTAGCGCTGAACAGAGGAACGGTTTCATTCCCGTCCGCTGCGGGTCGGGCTTCCTTCTGCCCTGCTTCCAGAGGCTCCGAAAAAGCCGCGCTGCGCAGGCGGTATTTGTCAATCAGCTTCACGAACCCCAGCCGGAGGAAGAGCTCGTAGAGGGCCTTCCGGTCCGGCTCCGCCACCAGCGCGTCCCCGGGGCTGAAATCCACCGGCGCGTCAAGGCGGATGGTGGCAAGCTCATAGCTCAAATAGGCGTTTTCCTTCCCGCTTTCCAGCTTTTCAAAGAGCTTGCCCTTCATATTCTGAGGCGTCAGGTTCTCGTAGACCCCCTCCAGCGTCCCGTATTTTTTCAGCAGCTCCGTGGCAGTCTTGGGGCCGACCCCCGCCACACCGGGAATATTGTCGGAGCTGTCTCCCATGAGGGCCTTGAGGTCAATCAGGCGAATCGGCTCGAAGCCGTATTCCTCCTGAAACAGATCCGGGCTGTAGTTGGTGGAGTTGGTCTGCCCGCCCTTCGTGACTACCAGCTTCACGGTCACATGCTCGTCCACAAGCTGGAGGCTGTCCCGGTCCCCTGTGACCACAACGCAGTCCCAGTCTCCGGCGGCACAGCGCTTGGCGATGGTGCCGATCACGTCGTCCGCCTCCCAGCCCTGACAGGCATAGATGGGGATGTTCATGGCCCCCAGCACCTGCTTCATCACCGGCATCTGCTGGGCCAGCTCCTCGGGCATCCCGTGGCGGGTGGCCTTGTACTGCTCGTACCGCTCGTGGCGGAAGGTGGGCCCCTTGAGATCAAAGGCCACGCAGAGGGCGTCGGGCCTCTCCTCCTGCCGTACCTTGTCGAGAATGTTCAGAAAGCCGTAAATGGCATTGGTATACTGTCCATCCCGGGTACTGAGCAGGCGGACTCCGTAAAAGGCCCGGTTGATGACGGAATTGCCGTCAAAAATCATCAGTTTCATCGGTTGCACCTCCGGTTTTGGTATGGGAGCGGCGAGCAGCTTTCGTCAAAAAATTGCACCGCCTGCCGGGACGCAAACGCTCCCTGCCCGGCGGCGGAGCGCTGCTGCGAAACTCTGCAGCCCCTCGGCTTTGCGCTCCCCTGTCGCTTGCTTGTGGATGATTTTGTGGAAATGCTCTGGGAATTCCTGGGGAAATCCTGTGGAAGCTTCCCGCAACCCTCTGGAAAAGCCTGTGGAAATCCTGTGAACAGGCGGTGGAAAAGCGGCGTTCGCATCCGGTTCTCAAAAAAATTTCCGCAAATTTGCGCCCGATCTTCAACGCATTCGGCTGCCTCGTCTCCTTCATCCGGGGAGAGCTGCGGCAAAGACGCAGGAGAACTCTCCCGGGCGTTCCCGCTCTTTCCCCTCGGACTGCAAGGGCTTTGCCCCAGAGCTGTCCCGGGTTATGTATCTTTTTGCGGTGATATTATTCTGGTTTTTTTGAAAAAAACAAAATATGCATCTTAGCGAAATCACTTTCCGGTGGTATAATTAGAGTATCCCAGAAAGAATGCTTTTCATCATAATCACACTGAAACAGGGCTTCTGTGAGACACGGAGGCACTGCTTCCATAGACCTGGTTTGGCTTCTGCCTTGCCGGTACCGGGGGCTTCCGGAGCTCGCTGCGGGGCCAGAATTTGAGGCCCTGCAAGGGAAACTCCCCTGCCGTCCCAGGGAATGTCGGGCCGGGCTCCGCAGCCATGAAGGGAAACGCCGGGCTCCCGTCCATTCGCTCTGCTTCGCCCCCGGCGGGCGGGGCGGCGCTTGGGTCAATCCCGCCCCGCCGTCCGGGCAGATTTCTTTCCCACTGGGAGGCAGTAGTATAAGTGTTAGGTTAGGGTTAGGGTAACGCCGCACAAGCCGCAAGAATTAAGCAGGCGCTGCCAGAGAGAATGATTTGTTGTGGAAATCTTTTTCGATTTCATATCACGCAGCGCACTGAATCAAGCTGCCAGACAGGGTCTGTCAGCTTGATTCAGATTCGCCAGCGCGAACATGAGATTGAATTTGGCGGTCCGTTTTCGCAGAGCTCGGTATCGGGGTTTCTTGAATTTCAAAAGACCTTTTACCACAGCAAAGGCGTGCTCCACTTTGGCACGGACGGATGATTTCTGGTGCTCCCGCTGCATGAGGGCAATCCACGCTCCCCACGGAATGATAGGGTGAGTGT
>JAGAEW010000194.1 GCA_017612935.1 Oscillospiraceae bacterium | reverse complement strand
TCCTGGACGCCGACCTGGCCTACGGCACGGAGGTGATCGAGCGCGCAGTTGCCATGTTTGCCGCGCACCCCGACCGGGATCTGGTTATTGGCTCCCGCCCCCTGCATCCCGAGGGCTATGAGGGCTATACGCCCCTGCGAAAGCTGGCTTCCAAAACATATATCAAGGTACTGAACGTGGCGGGCGGGTTCCGCCTCTCCGATTCCCAGTGCGGCTGCAAGGCCTACCGGGGCAAGGCGGCGGAGGAAATTTTTTCCCGCACCCAGACAAAGGGCTTTGCCTTCGACTTTGAGACAATTCTCTGGGCCCAGAAGCTGGGATACGGGATCGCGGAAATGCCCGTCAAAATTATCAACCACAGAGAATCCAAGGTCAACGTGCTGCGGGATACCTTCCGGATCCTCTCGGAGCTGCGGGCCATCAAGAAACATGTTAAAATCAGTGAATAAGCTTGCCGACTTGATTCTGGCAGCGGGAAAACGGAGGTGTGAGCGTGCATCCCATCAAGCACCTGAAAACCATCACAAAGCATCGCCATATGGTCATGCGTTTTTGCTTCCGGGTCGGACTGATCCGGCAGGGACTTTGCCATGATTTGAGCAAGTATTCCCCTACGGAATTCTGGCAGGGGGCAAAATACTATCAGGGGACCCGCAGCCCCAATGCCCGGGCGCGGGAGGCAGAGGGCTATTCCACCGCCTGGATGCACCACAAGGGCCGCAACAAGCATCACTATGAATACTGGACGGACGTGCCCCCCGGAGAACACCACTATGAACCGGTGCCCATGCCGACCCGCTATCTGGTGGAATCCGTGATGGATCGGATTGCTGCCTCCAAGGTCTATCTGGGGGACAAGTATACCGACGGCGCGGCCCTGGCCTATCTGGCCCGGGAACACGCAGTGGAGCAACTGCACCCGGACACCTACGCCAAAATGCACTTTCTGTTCACGCTGCTGGAGGCCAACGGGGAAACGGTCTGCTTCCGCTTTTTGCGGGAGGTTGTGCTGCCGGAGCTTCCCTTCGACCAGTGGGAACAGCGCAGGGACGAGATGCTGAAGACATAACGGCAGGGGCTGCCTCAGCGCATGAGGCAGCCCCTGCCGGTTTATCGTTTTTTGCGGCGGATGTCGTCACCGAGAAAGTATACGACCCGGTAACAGCCGATCAGACGGGAGGCAATCTGCCCGCCATAGCGGGCCTCCAAATCGTTTTCGTTCAGGTTGGTAGAAATAATGGTGCTTTTCTGCTCCAAAATCCGGGAATTGACCACGTCATAGAGGGCAGCGGTGACGAACTGGGTTGTCATTTCCGTCCCCAGGTCGTCGATAATCAGAAGCTCGCACCCACGATAGTCCTGCAGAAGCTCCGGATCTGCCCGCTCAAATTTGACTGCCTCAAAATCTGCGAAGAGCTTTCCGGCGGTGGCGTACACCACGCCGTGCCCGCTTTGCGTCACATAGCGGGCAATGCAGGCGGAAAGAAAGGTCTTTCCGAGCCCCGTGGCCCCGGAAAACAGCAGACTTGCGGCGCCGGGGCGGAACTCCTGAGCGTATTTTCGGCAAAAGCTCAGGTTTTTTTGCATCAGGGTCCGGGCAGAGGTCCCGTATTCCGGGCAGAAGCGCTCGGGATAGAGCTCTAAGGAGAAATTTTCAAAGGATTCCCGTCCGGTGGGGAGCAGGGCTGTGAGCTCCCGCTGCTGTTCCTGACAGCATAGACGCTGCAGGCATTCGCACATTCTGGAGCCCACATAACCGGATCCGCCGCAGTGGGGGCAGCTCGGGCTGTCGTCCAGATACCCGGCGGGCAGATATTCCGTCACAAGCTGCCGGCGCTCGCTTTGAAGCCGGAGATTTTCTTCCCGAAGCCTGGAAATTTCAGCCGAAGGGTCGCCGTTGTTGCGGAAGGTGGCTTCCGTCAGCTTTGCAAGGGTTCCCCGAAGACTTCGGTCGATTTCCCGCAGCCGGGGAAGCTGGGCATAGGCCCGGGCCAGATGGGCTTGATAGTTTGCCTCGTTTTCCTCGTTTTGCCGGAGCAGCTTCGCTCTGGCACGATTGAGAACCGTAGTCGTATACATGGACTATTCCTCCCTCCTGGGGTATTCCTCTTCCTCCAGCATTTGCTTGACTGCATCCAGCATGGCGGGGCTGGGGGGATCGTCGTGGCGCTGATATCCGCCCTTCTTGCCGGCGGAAGCAGGTTTTCGGTCCAGCGCCTTGATTTGATCGGCGGTGTAGAGCCCCTGGGTGTTCCAGCGCTCGAGAATGCTGTTCATATATTTCCAGGTCAGTCCGCCGGTGTTCTCGCAGGTTTTATCATAGGCCAGAAGAACGGCGTCGTCAGAAAAACCCATCTCCGTCCAGCTTCGGATATAGCGTTCCTCAGAAGGGGAGAGGCGGCGATCGGTGAGCCCGAGCAGAGTTCGGATTTCGCTGCGGCGCACAGAGCGTTTTGTCTCGCTCTGCATATAGGCGGCGGCCTTCTCCAGCGTGTCGATCTGATTGTCGGCCCAGCTATGGGCAACCTTTTCAATGTTGCGCATGACCGGCATTTTTCCGCTGCCTCGGGAACGGCTGCGCTCGGCGCAATAGTGCACCAGAACATTGATGACCTCGCCGGGAAGTCCCAGATATTCCTCCATGCTCAGCAGAATTTTCAGATCCTCGGTGCTCAGGGTCCGGCCCAGACAGCGCTGCACCTCTCCGACCAGCTTGCGGAAGCCGGAGCGGGGCAGCTCCATCTGACGGCGAATATCTTCCTCGGAGTATTCCGGCGGGGATTCCATCTGCTGAAAGCGGGGATTTCTGCTGTCGTCCAGGCCCAACTGCCGCAGCAGCGAGGCTGCGCATTCCAGCCTGGCCTCCGTGAAGCCTGTCACCACATCGCTGAGAGCCGCGGCCCGACAGAGGTACAGAAGGGCGCAGTCGCCGTTTCCGGCAGCCAGCAGCTTACGGATATTTTGAACAGACAGAATCACTTCGGGCATGGACACGCACCTCCGGCTTGCATTTACGCAACATTATAACACAGCTTTTGCTTCGGAACAAGCGGGAGGACTTACAAAACTTCGTACAAAAAACGCTGCTGTATTTTGGAAATCAACCATATTTTGTGGAAAACAAGAGACGAATCCCCTATTTACAGAAAATTATCATTTTTTTCATTGAATCTGACTTAAAAATGTGGTATGATGCCATTGTATTTCGCTTGAATGCGTGATTCCGAAAGATCCGCATACTCAAATTCAAACATATTTAGGAGGAAATAACATGAAAAAAACGATCGGAATGATCGCCCTGCTGCTTAGCCTGTCTCTGTCCCTGGCCGCCTGCAAACCGGCCACGGATGCAACGGACACATCCGCGGCGACCCAGGCCTCCGTTGCCTCCAGTGAGGGCTCCGGGGAAGAAATGGATCAAATGTTCGCCGATGCCGTCAAGGGCAAGGATGTCTACCTGGTGGAAGACATTGCTGCCGACGACAGCCGCTGGGAGAAGACGGTGGCAAACTGCGGCAATTACAAGCTGAGCAACCGGGAAGCTCAGATCCACTATTATATGCAGTATCTGACCCTTGTGAATCAGGGCTATGCTGCGATGCTGGGCCTGGATTCCGCCAAGCCGATGCACGAGCAGGAGTCCTACGTCTCCGGTGTGAGCTGGGAGCAGTTCTTCCTGGGCAGCGGTGTGGACGAATTCCATCAGTATGCCGCCATGGCCACCATGGCCGAGGAGGCGGGCTTTTCCCTCCCGCAGCAAGATGAGGAGCGGATTCAGGACATTCTGAAGAATATGCCGGAGGATGCGAAGAACTACGGCTTTGATTCGGTGGATGCCTTTATTCAGGCTTCCTTCGGCTCCGGCGTCCGGCTGGAGGACTATGAGCACTTTATCCGGCAGTACTTCCTTGCAATGTCCTATGAAAACAGCATTTTTGAAAGTGTAGAGCCAAGCGACGACGATCTCAAGGCCTATTTTGACGCTCATCCCGAGGAGTTCACCGGACTGGATGCTGAAACGAAGAACGTCAACGTCCGCCACATCCTGATTACCGTCTCCACGACCGACGAGATGAGCGATGAAGAGAAGACCGCTGTGAAGGAAGAAGCCAGAAAGAAGGCGGAGAGCCTGCTGGCGGAGTATCAGAAGAACCCCACGGAGGATCATTTCGCAGAGCTTGCAGGGCAGAACTCCGAGGACCCCGGCTCCAAGGACAACGGCGGCCTGTATGAGGAGGTCTATCCCGGCCAGATGGTTCAGACCTTCAACGACTGGTGCTTTGACGCGGCCCGCAAGAGCGGCGATACCGGCATCGTGGAGACGGACTACGGCTATCATGTGATGTACTACGTCAAGCAAACCGATACCCTGCAGTGGAAAAATCTTGCCAAGGACAACTACGCCAAGAGCGTTCTGAACGACAAGATCAAGGAAGCAATGGAAAAATTCCCCCTGACGGCGGACTATCAGGAAATGATTATTGGATCGCTTCCGGCGCAGCCGGAGCCCGAAACAACGGAACCCTCCGAGGCTCCGGCAGAAAGCCAAAGCCCGGAAATCAGCGAGGCCCCGAAGGAATAATATGCTTCTTCCATAAAATGATTTGAAAAAATCGTTTTGCCCTCCGCGGCGTGCCGCGGAGGGCAAAATATTCTGATTTGCAGGAAGAGAGATTGTACAACAGATTCCCCCGGGCCTTGTCCGGGGCTGCACCCCCGTTTGGGGATGCAGAAAATCGGAAGGACGAGCAGCGCCGTTTGATTGAAGAGGGACAGCCCTAAGCCGCTGCAAAGCTGAAGAAGACGAAGTACATCCTGACTTCTTCCCGCCAAACCCTTCTGCGAAAGGACGAGGAGGCGGCAGAAGCTAAGGTAATTGCAGGCGGCGCACGCTGTTTCCTCAAACTATTCGACGCAAGCCGCAAAACCTATACCCGCAACCCGAAATCCCACAAGAAAAATGATTGACCCTTAAAAAGCGGTTGACAAAAGCCTGTGTCCGTAGTATACTAAGCAATAGTTTGCGATAAACATAAAATAATTTATGAAAAAAGGGAGGAGGTGCAGCATGGGACAAATTGTACTGCGACTGGATCGTGTGATGGCAGACCGGAAGATGAGCCTGAAGGATCTGGCGGATCGGGTTGGAATTTCCAACGTCAATCTCTCCAAAATCAAAACGGGGAAGGTCTGCGCAATCCGGTTTTCTACCTTGGCGGCCATTTGCGAGGTGTTGGACTGTCAACCGGGAGAGATTTTGGAGTATGATCCCAGTCTTCCTCCGGCGGACCGGGAATGTCCTGAGCTGACAGAGCGGTGCGAAAAGTGAGATGTGCTTCTGCCGGGGCTTTGCAGCGCGAAGTCACGGTACAATCAGTTTCCGAAAAAGGAAGCAGAAGCAAGAAGGAGGCGTGCATATGATTTTCGGTCGCAATATCAACCGCTATTACCTGCGCTATCTGCATTATCTGCTGTTTGGATTGATGGCGCTGGCGGCGGTGGACTATTTGCAGCTTATCATTCCGAACCTCTATAAAATGGTGATTAACGGAATGAACCAGGGCTGGGTTCTGGTGGAGGGAAGGCAGCTTCCCTTTGATATGGACTTCCTGCTGGAGCAGGTGCTCATGCCCATGATTAAAGTGATTCTGTCCGTTGTGGCGGGCCGTTTTCTCTGGCGAATCATGTTTCTCGGTACGGCCATCAAGGTTGAGGAACAGCTCCGCAACCGGATGTTTGACAATGCCCGGCAGTTGAGCCAGAACTACTATCAGCTTCACAAGGTCGGCGGACTGATGAGCCTTTTTACAAACGATCTGGACACTGTGCAGGAATGCTTTGCCTGGGGCATTATGATGTTCTTCGATGCCCTGCTGCTGGCGGTAATGACCCTGACCAAGATGTTCCGTATGCACGCCGGGCTGACGGTTTTGACCATGATTCCCACGGGTCTGCTGCTGGTATCCGCTACGCTGGTAGGCCGGTACATGATGAAGAAATGGGACATCCGGCAGCAGGCTTTCTCCCGCCTTTCGGATTTCAGCCAGGAGAGCTTCTCCGGCATTGCCGTGATCAAGGCCTTCGTGAAGGAGGCCAAGGAGCTCATGGCCTTCCGGAAGCTCAACGACGAAAATGAGCGGGCCAACATTGAGCATACCAGAGCCGCCGTGCTGATGCGGGTGCTGGTTATGATGTTCGTGGAAAGCGTCGTCTGCATCATTCTGGGCTACGGCGGCTATCTGGTTTCCAAGGGCGTTTTTAACGCAGGAGAGCTGGTGGAGTTTATCGGCTACTACACCGCCGTCATCTGGCCGGTGATGGCAGTCTCGGAGCTGATCGACATGAGCTCCCGGGGCAGAGCTTCCATGAAACGAATCGACGAGCTGCTCGACGCTGTGCCGGACGTGGTGGACGCTCCCGGCGCGGAACCGCTGGAGCAGGTGCGGGGCGAAATTGAATTCAAAAACCTGAGCTTCCGCTATCCCGACGGAGAATTCGATGTTTTGAAAAATGTCAGCTTCCATATCAAGGCCGGTGAAAACGTGGGCCTGGTGGGCAAGACCGGCTGCGGCAAGACCACCCTGGTGGATCTGATTCTGCGGACCTACAATGTGCCCGACGGAACCCTGTTTGTGGATGGCCGTGATGTGAACACCGTTACCATCCGCTCTCTGCGGGCCGGCTGCGCCTATGTACCCCAGGACAATTACCTCTTCTCCGACACCATCGCCCGGAACATTGCGTTTGCCGTGGACGAGTGGAGCGAGGAGCAGGTCAAAGAGGCGGCGGTGCTGGCGGACGTGGACGAAAACATTCAGGAGTTCCAGCAGGGCTATGAGACCATGCTGGGGGAACGGGGCGTCACCGTTTCCGGCGGACAGAAGCAGCGCATTTCCATTGCCCGGGCCCTGATGAAGAATGCGCCGATCCTGATTCTTGACGATTCGGTTTCCGCTGTGGATACCAAGACCGAACGGGCGATTTTGTCGAACCTGAAAGCCACCCGCAAGGGCAAAACGACCATCCTGATTGCCCACCGAATTTCCACCATTCAGGAGATGGATAAGCTTCTCTATCTGGAGGATGGGCAGATTACCGCCATCGGAACCCACGACGAGCTCTATGCGTGCTGCCCGGGCTATCGGAAGATGGTCGATCTGCAGAAGTTAGAGGAGGAAGGGGGGAAAGATCATGCCTGAGTATTTGCCTGTTTTGATTGTCGGCGCCATCATCGGCGTCTTCACGGTGATCTTTCTTGTGGCCTTCCTGCTGGAAAAGGATAAGAAAAAATCCATGGGCTGGGAGCGGAACATGTCGGATCGGGAGATTACCCGGCGCCTGCTGCGCTATGCCAAACCCTATCGGGGGCAGTTTGTGCTGGTCTTTCTGGTCATGCTGTTTTCCATTGCCTACGATGTGCTCTCCCCTCTGCTGGTGGGGCGGATCGAGGAAATGATTAAAACCTCGGGCTTCCCCCTGTCTGAGCTTTATCTCTATGTGGGCATCTATGCGGGCATTTTAGCGGTCAGCCTGATCTGCACCTATGCCCAGGCCATGCTGCTGCAACGGGTGGGACAGAAGATCCTCTCCCAGATGCGTATGGACGTCTTTACCCACATTGAAAGCCTTTCTCACCAGCAGCTCAGCGACATTCCCGTGGGCAAGCTTGTGACCCGTGTCAGCAACGATCCGGACGCGATTTCCTTCATGTTTACAAACGTGCTGGTGAACCTGGCAAAGAACACGCTGGTTATTCTCGGTGTTCTGGCCGCGATGCTGATGCTCAACTACGCCCTGACCCTGATGGTGCTCTGCTTTGTGCCCTTTGTGGTGCTCTTTACGGTGATTTTCCGGAAGTTCTCCCGGAAGGTCCATCGCCGGGTCAACGACGCCAGAACGGCAATCAATACCTACCTGTCTGAAAATCTCTCCGGCATTAAAATCATCCAGAGCTTTAACCGGGAGGAGCGCAAGATGGAGGATTTTGAGATTCGCAGCCGGGAGGTAAAAAAGTCCAAGCAGGCCCGGATGCTGGTCTTCGGCATCTTCCGTCCCATGGTCTATATGCTCTTTGTTTCCACGCAGCTTTGCCTGTTCTATCTGGGCGCGAAGGGCCACATTCAGGATCTGCACTGGTTTGGCCAGACCATCAGCTCCGATGTGGTCGTCAGCTTCTATATGTATCTCAATAAGTTCTTCAACCCCATTCAGACCCTGGCGGAGCAGTTTGATACGCTGCAGCGCTCCTACGCCTCGGCAGAGAAGATTTTCTCCGTGCTGGACATCGTGCCCGAGGTGGTGGACGAGCCCGGAGCGGAGGAACTGGAGGAGATTCGCGGCGAGATTGAGTTCCGGGATGTCTGGTTCCGCTACAAGCCGGACGAGTGGGTGCTCAAGGGCGTTTCCTTCCACGTGCAGCCGGGGCAGACCGTGGCCTTTGTGGGAGCGACCGGCTCCGGTAAGACTACGATTCTCAGCCTGATCTGCCGCAACTATGACATCCAGAAGGGGCAAATCCTGATTGACGGCCGGGACATCAAAACCATCAAGATTGCGTCTCTGCGCCGTTACTTCGGCCAGATGCTGCAGGATGTATTCCTTTTTTCCGGGGACATTCGCTCCAATCTGCTGCTGCGGATGGAGGGGGGCAGTGATGCGGAGGTGATGGATGCCTGTAAGTACGTCAACGCGGATTCCTTCATCAAGCGCCTGGAAAAGGGGCTCGACGAGCCGGTGCGGGAGCGCGGCAACAACTTCTCCGCCGGTCAGCGGCAGCTTTTGAGCTTCGCCCGGACGATTCTGCACAAGCCGGCGGTGATTATTCTTGACGAGGCCACCGCCAACATCGACACTGAAACCGAGCTGCTGATTCAGGACTCCCTGGAGCGCATCAAGACCATCGGCACCATGCTGATTGTGGCCCACCGGCTTTCCACCGTCCAGCACGCGGACAATATCATCGTGCTGGACCACGGAGAGATTCAGGAGCAGGGAAGTCATCAGGAACTGCTGGCGATGAAGGGCAGATACTACAAGCTCTATACCCTCCAGTTCAGCAAGCAAAAGCTGTTAAAGGCCTGACACGAAAACCCAATCGAAATCAGACAATCCCTGGGGCTGGAACTGCGCCATGCTGCGTTGCTTCTTCTGACCGTATAGCTCCGGAATGCGCTGCGGAAAGCGCCTTGCCGGATACAATTCCATCTCGCAAATTTTTGTCTTTATCTTGTTGGGTTTCAGGATCATACGAAGCTCCCATACAGGCAAGGGCGCGTTGCAATTCCTTCGTTTGCAACGCGCCCTTTTGATATTTATGGCTTTGCTTCCTGCCAGTGGATGGCGCGAAGCAGGATGGCCGCCAGCTCCGCCCGCGAGGCCTTCGCGCCGGGCTGGAGTGTGCCGTCGCTGTTGCCGCGAATAATCCCCGCCTGCACCGCCCATTTCATGGCGCTGCGGGCAAAGGCCGGGACCTTGTTTGCGTCCGGGAAGCGGGAAAGCGTATCCCCCTCCGCCACCGGTTCGCCGTACATGCGGTGCAGCAGCGTCACCAGCTCTGCACGGGTGATGCTGTTGTTTGGACGGAAGCTTCCGTCCGGATAGCCGTTGGCAATCCCCTGGGAGGCCGCCCAGGAGATTGGAGGACTGGAGGAGACGTCCGTGAAGGGGGTGGAGCCCTCCAATGTGCCGGGGGAGGCCATGTTGTACAGCATTTGTACGAAATTGCGCCTGCTTGCAGAGCCGTTCGGCTCGTAGAACACCTGAGAGATTCCGTGAATGATGCCGTACTTCACAGCCTCCGTCACTTCTTTTGCGTACCAGGCGGTATTGGGGACGTCCAGGAACATGCCGATCTCCGGCGGGGACGCCTCCCACTGTGCAAAGCGCTCCTTCAGATCTTTGGCTCTGAGGGCAATGTAGGACCGCAGCTGATCGACCGCGGCCTCTTTCGCCGCCCATTTCCGGGTGCCGCTCCACAGGGCTTCGTCGCAGAGCCTGCTGGCCGCTGTCTGCCGGCGCATACCGGATATGGACATCAGATAGCCCTCCGCCCGGTCTTCGCCTCCCAGAAGGATTTCCTGGACCAGATCGTACATACCGCCGAACTGCGCGCAGACCTCCCTGCGGAAATCTGCCTGTTGATACCAGTTGTTGACGATGATGTTGTGCAAATGGAAGAAGCCCGTGGGCTCGCACTGGAAGCGAATGCTGCCTTGTTTCTCGGCCTCACTGATATCCCGGCCGAAGCTGCAATCGAAGTCCCAAAGCGGGCCCATTTTAGCGGGTGCATCCTCCGCGTCAATATAGATGTATGAGGAGGACTGAAAGGCGTCGCTGTTTTTAGAAAGCTCGCTGACAAGATAGCACTGCACTGTGGATTTCAGGTCAATAAAATCCGTGTAGCGGCGACCGCTGGCAGGATCGGTCCCGTCGTCGTTGAAGCAGGCGTCCTCATATCCCTGATACCAGTTTGCGAGATACTCCATTTCCTCCCGACTGCAGTACTCCGGGGACTTGACAACGATGTTGTAGCCCCTTCTGGTCTGCACCCAGCAGACCTCGTCTTGCAGGCGGTAGGACATCTCCATCTCCAGCAGATAGCCGCTCTTGTAATCCGCGGGCGTTTTCATTCCCTCGCAGTAGCGGTAATTGGCCCCGCTTTCGGTTTTGCCGCTCTGCACGGGGAGCGTTTCCAGCGATACGCCGGGGTTGACGCTTTCATTTTCCGCCTCCAGATCATAAATGTTGACGCGGCCCTTGCCGATTTCCACCTTCTCGGTCAGAAGGTAGCTGCCCCGGTACTCGCCGTCATAATACAGGTCGATGGGCTTGAACTCGATGTTGAATTCCATCCCGAGCGCGTGCCCGAGCCCCAGTGCAATCCGGTTGCGCAGCAGGCTTTGATCCAGGTAATTGGCAATCAGCAGCCATTTTTTCGCCTTGTTGTTCCCATCGCCGGTATCCAGCAGATCGTCCTTTTTGGCGAGTTTCATCTGGTAGGGCTTTTTGACCTGCTCCCAGGTAGCGTTGCCGCGCCCTTTGATCGCCTCGACCGAATCGGCATGGGTGAGGCTGCCGTCGTCCTTCAGCAGAACCATGGCGCCGCCCGCTTTGTTCTCCTTGCTGGGGCTGGCTTCCACCCACAATCTGCCGCAGTTCACAGGGTCGCTGCTGCTGAAAAAAAGAGCATCTACAGTGTCGGAGCAATATACGGTCATTTCCGCCGTCTGGGTGCCGCCGGCTGCCAGTTTGGCCCGCAGGGTCAGCTCGCTCTCACTGCCCTCCAGCAGGGCTTCGAGGCCTGTCGCCGCGCTGCCGCGGAGCTCACAGCGGGCTCCGCTTTTGTTTTCGGCGGTAACGGAGGCGACGTCTGCGGGCAGGGTGCAGAACACGGAGGCTGATGTCTGTCCACCTGCAGGGAGAAACAGCGTCCATTTTCCGTTGCATTTTTGGGGTTGTGTGAAGGCGGCGCTGTCGGGCGCGCCGAAGCAGAGCTTCAGGGTCGTCCAGTTTACCGCTTCCGGCTGCGCAGCCTGCGCCGCGGGCGGGAAGCAGAAAATCAGGATGACGAGCGCCAAAAGCACGGTCAGGATTCTTTTGTACACGATTTTCTCTCCTTACTTCTCAGAACTTCGGTCAAACAGTTTTCGTTCCGGTATCGAATGCTGCCGGAGCAAAACAATATCTTTTTTACATAGGGCCTCTTTGCAAGACAGCCCCGCATAATTCCGGTGTGGGCCGCGAATTGTGCGGAGCTGTCTGATGCTTGTCTCCCGACAAACCCTTGAAAAGGGTCTGCCAGCGGGCACCGCGGGTGGGAGCGGACATGAGAGGGACTTTGCGCCAAAGGACGCTGCTGCCCCAATCCACTGAAGCATTTATTTGGAGATTCGCATGAAAGCCATCAATCAGAGCGCAGGTTTGAAGCCGTCCTTCAGGCTGACGCTGCGGTTAAATACCAGGTGCTCCCGGCTGCTGTCCCTGCTGTCGAGACAGAAGTAGCCCAGGCGCATGAACTGGAAGTGTCCGGGAGGCACCACGCCCTCCAGAGAGGCCTCCACCTTGCAGCCCGTCAGAACTTCCAGAGAATCCGGGTTCAGGCAATCCAGGAAGTCCTTATCCGGGCCGTCGGGATCGACGTCGGAAAAGAGATTGTCGTAAAGCCGAACCTCCGCGTCCTTTGCGGTTGCGGCATCCACCCAGTGAATCGTCGCTCCCTTGACCTTCCGCCCGTCGGCAGGGTTTCCGCCCCGGGATTCGGGATCGTACTCGGCGTAGATCTCCGCAATGGAGCCGTCGGGGTTCTTTTTGCAGCCGGTGCAGCTGACTAAGTAGGCGCCCTTGAGGCGAACCTCGTTGCCGGGGTAAAGGCGCTTATACTTGGGAATGGGGCTTTCCAGGAAGTCCTCCGCCTCGATCCAGAGCTCCCGGCTGAAGCTGACGGGACGGGTCCCGTCCTCGGGGCGATTGGGATTGTTTTCCACGTCGAAGCATTCTCCCGCTCCCTCGGGGTAGTTGGTAATGATGAGCTTGACCGGGTGCAGAACTGCCATGACCCGCTGGGCAGTTTCGTTCAGATCCTCCCGCAGACAGTGCTCCAAAAAGGCGTACTCCACCGTGGAGGGGTTCTTGGCTACGCCGATGCGCTCGCAGAAGTTGCGGATGGACTGAGGCGTGTAGCCCCGGCGGCGCAGACCGCAGAGGGTGGGCATCCGGGGATCGTCCCAGCCGGAAACCAGACCGTCCTCCACCAGTTTACGGAGTTTGCGCTTGGACATGACGGTGTGGTCGATGCCGAGGCGGGCAAACTCGATTTGCCGGGGCTTGTGGTAGGGAATGGAGATATTGGAAACCACCCAGTCATAGAGGGGACGGTGTTCTTCGTATTCCAGTGAGCACAGGGAGTGGGTGATGCCCTCCAGCGCATCCTGGATCGGGTGGGCAAAGTCGTACATCGGGAAGATGCACCATTTTGTGCCTTGCCGGTGGTGGTCGATATAGCGGATGCGGTACATGACCGGGTCGCGCAGATTGAAGTTGCCGGAAGCAAGGTCAATCCTGGCCCGCAGCGTGCGGCTGCCCTCGGGGAACTCGCCGGCCCGCATCCGCCGGAAGAGGTCCAGATTTTCTTCGACGGATCTGTTGCGGTAGGGGGAAACGGCGGGGACGCCGATGCTGCCGCGGTTTGCCTTGAACTCCTCGGGGGAGAGATCGCAGACGTAGGCCAGATCCTTCTCAATCAGCTCGATGGCGAACTGGTAGGTCTGCTCAAAGTAGTCGCTGCCATAGAAGAAGCGGTCCCCCCAGTCGAAGCCCAGCCAGTGGATGTCCTCCTGAATGGAATCGACGAACTCGGTGTCCTCCTTGGCGGGATTGGTGTCGTCCATACGAAGATTGCACAGGCCGCCGAACTTTTCAGCCGTGCCGAAGTCAATCATCAGCGCCTTGCAGTGGCCGATATGCAGATAGCCGTTGGGCTCCGGCGGAAACCGGGTGTGCACCTGCATTCCGGCGAACTGTCCGCCCTCGGCAATGTCCTCCTCGACAAAACTGTGAATGAAGTTCTTGACTTCCGTGCTTTTCTGTTCGTTGATCAGTTCATCTGCCATTGCATTGTACCTCACAGATAGAATTTTCCAAATTATTATACAATAACCCACTGCGGATTGCAAGTCATTTCCACCGGCGGGGCCCGGAAAAAAATTTCCGTTTTTCGGAAATTATAGGTTGTCAATTTGAGAGAAATAAGATAGAATAAAACAAGGTATACAAAACACGCAAAGGAGTGGTTCCCTTGGCAAACAAAATTCAGTATCAGCGCGTGCTTCTGAAGGTCAGCGGCGAGGCGCTGGCGGGCGATGCCCACCGGGGTCTGGACTTTCAGGTGATCGGTCAGGTCTGCGAGGTCGTCCGGCGCTGCGTGGAAGCCGGCGTGCAGATCGGCGTTGTGGTCGGCGGCGGAAATTTCTGGCGCGGGATCAAGGACGGCGGCGAGCGGATGCAGCGGGTTCGGGCAGACCATATGGGTATGCTGGCGACGGCCATGAACGCTCTGGCTGTGGCAGATGCGCTGGAGCAGCACGGTGTTCCCGCCCGGGTGATGACCGCCGTTGATATGCCCCGCATTGCAGAGCCCTATGTCCGCGACAAGGCAATCCGCCATCTGGAAAAGGGCAGAGTTGTGGTCTTTGGCTGCGGCACCGGAAACCCTTATTTCTCCACCGACACCGGCGCTGTGCTGAAGGCTGTGGAGATTGACGCGGATGCAATTCTTCTGGCTAAGAATATCGACGGCGTCTACTCTGCCGATCCCGCGAAGGATCCTGCCGCCGTGAAGTTTGACCGCATCAGCTTTGATGAGGTTCTGGCCCGGCGTCTGGGGGTCATGGATTCCACCGCCACCAGCCTTGCCATGGACAACCATATGCCCATCCTTGTCTTTGCCCTCAAGGATCCCGAGAACATTTATCGGGTCGTCACCGGCGAAGCAATCGGAACGCTTGTCAGCGAATAAGAACAGGAGGAAGAAACCATGTCAGTTGAATTTAAGGAATTTACCAGAAAGATGGACAAGACCCTGGAGGTGCTGCAGGAGGACTTCGGCGCCATTCGTACCGGACGCCCCAGTGCCCGGGTTCTGGATCGGATCACCGTTCCCTACTACGGCGTGGAAACCCCCGTCGGTCAGGTGGGCAACATCAGCTCTCCCGATGCCCGCACGCTGATGATCCAGCCCTGGGACGCCGCGCTGCTCAAGCCCATTGAAAAGGCAATTCAGGTTTCCGATCTGGGTATCAACCCCCAGAACGACGGACGCTGCATTCGGCTGGTGTTCCCGCCCCTCAACGAGGAGCGCCGGAAAGAACTGAGCAGGCAGGTCAAAAACCTTGGCGAGGGCGGCAAGGTTGCCGTCCGCAACATCCGCCGCGACGCGATGGAGTACATCAAGAAGCTGAAGAAGAACTCGGAAATCACCGAGGACGATCAGAAGAAGGCGGAGAAGGATCTGCAGGAGCTTACCGACAAGTATATCAAGAAGGTGGACGATGCCTGCGCCGTCAAGGAAAAGGAGCTCATGGAGCTGTAATAAAAAGGCGGGCCTTGGCCCGCCTTTTTTCGGAGCGCATAGGGGGCGGCGTCCTCGACGCCCCGCATGTTGGACAAGTGACAGGAGACGCG
>JAGAEW010000193.1 GCA_017612935.1 Oscillospiraceae bacterium | reverse complement strand
TTCGTTTTGAAAAGCCCCAATTTTGAGGGCTTGGTTTTTTGTACCTCTTTTATGGATGGTGCTGGAATCACATTGTTTCAACCTGATCTTGCAATCAGTGGACGCATTATGATCGCTATTTTTCAACTTGCAATATTCCATATCTATGATATACTATTTTATCGGAGCCATTCTGATGTTGAAGGAGGAACGAGGGTATGTAGTGCCATCGACGTAGCTGAAAAACTGAGCGTGACAAAGCCCAGCGTCAGCTTCGCCACCAAACGTCTGCGTGAGCACGGCTATATTACATTGGATCCGGCGGGAATGCTCGTTTTGCTTCCTCCCGGACTGGAAATTGCCGAGCGGATGTATGAGCGCCATAAACTGCCAACGGAGCTGCTGATTGGCCTCGGCGTCAGTCCGGAAACAGCCCGGGACGACGCATGCAAAATTGAACATGATCTCAGCGAGGAAAGTTTTGTTGCCATTCGCAAACACGCAGAGCAATATTGCTGAGGATGAATACGATCCTCCAATAAAATGCTTCATCATTATATAGAGACAACCCTCAACACACGCTGTCCTTTTTCGCGGTTTGTTGCAAAATCCGTGTTATGCTGTCTCTGACCCACGAAACGGAAAAACACCCTTTCTAAGTATTCTATTATCAGAGGCCAGCATTAAATGGCTACAAACTTTCAAACGTGGGTTCCTATTGTGGCGTGCTACCCAACAAATCAATCGACCGCAGCGGAGTTTGGATACATGTTGCGGTCGCTTGTTTTGCAAATTACCAGTTATTACTAAGTCCCAAATCAGTACACCCTTGCGCGTTATAAAACTTTTTCATGCGTTTTATGAAAGATGCGTATAATGCGCAGCAGGACCGCCTCCGCAGAGGAAAATATTGCCTTACTCGAACGGCCGCATTGCTTGGCCCAACCATGTCACATCCAAAGCACTAAAAAAGCAGACCTGAAACGTTTGGTTTCAGGTCTGCTTTTTTTGGTGGAGATAAGCGGGATCGAACCGCTGACCTCTTGAATGCCATTCAAGCGCTCTCCCAGCTGAGCTATACCCCCAGATCGCCCGGAAACATTGTCCCCCTGACAGCAAACGTATTATAGCACAGCCCTGAGAAAAAAGCAAGCATTATTTTTGTAGATTTCAAATTTTCTTCTCACCCGCAACACAAAAGCCTGCCCGGGAACAACTGTTCCACTCTCTGCCGGCCCCGGCTCTACTCCTCCAACAGGCAAACTGCATGGCAGGCAATTCCCTCTCCCCTCCCGGTAAATCCAAGGCGCTCCTCCGTCGTTGCCTTTAGATTCAGTCGAGCGGGGTCGATGTTCATTGTCTCGGCAAGCGTCCGCTGCATAGCGGCAAGATGGGGTGCAAGCTTTGGGGCCTGGGCAATCACTGTTACATCAATGTTACCGACCCGAAAGCCCTTCTCCTTCAGCAGTTCCCGGACATGGACCAGCAGCTTTTGACTGTCTATTCCCTTGTAGGCCGGATCAGAGTCCGGAAAATGGCGGCCAATATCCCCCAGCCCGGCTGCGCCGAGCAGGGCATCCATCACGGCATGGGTCAGCACATCCGCATCGGAGTGTCCGTCCAGTCCGAGATGAAAGTCGATGTGGACACCTCCCAAAATCAAAGCCCGCTCCGGCACCAAGCGGTGGACATCGTATCCGTGGCCAATTCTCATAGGGTCTGCCTCCGTTTCATCAGAGCCTCTGCAAGAACCAAATCTGTGGGGGTGGTCACCTTCAGGTTTTCGTCGCTTCCTTCGGTGATGATTACATTCACACCGTAGTGCTCTGCGGCGGAGCAATCATCTGTCAGCTCTAACTTTTCAGTCATAGCCTTGGCCAGAGCCGCCCGGTAGAGATTCAATTCAAAGACCTGGGGGGTCTGGACACCATAAAGACTTTTTCGGTCCGGAGTTGCTTCCACAATTCCCCCGTGGACCATCTTGACGGTATCCTTCACCGGGACAGCCGGTGCAGCTGCGTGAAACTTCGCCGCCTTGCAAACCGCATCATGGATCACAGTCTGAGACACCAGGGGACGGGCTCCGTCGTGAATGGCAACCAGGCTGCACTGCTTGGAAATCTGGTCCAGCCCTGCCTGGACAGAGGCGGCACGGCTCTCTCCCCCGCGGCAGACCCGCCTGACCTTCGTAAGCTTTTTCTCGACGCAAAGCTCACTCAGGGATTCCAGCAGTTCTTCCCGCGTGACCAGCACAATCTCCTGAATATCCTCGCTCTGCTGGAAGGCGCGAAGCGTATGGAGGATCAAGGGCTCTCCACAGAGCTCCGTCATAATTTTATCCGTTCCCTTCATGCGTGTCGCATTTCCGGCGGCGACCACAACGGCTGCACATTTTGCGCCGCGGTTGGAAATCTTATGCAATAAAGTAGAAACACCCATTTGTTTGGCCTCCTTTGGGAACGCGGAATCGCGTCGTATTGAGCCGCCGAAGTTTTCCGGCCGCCACAGTGTTACAGGGAACGAACTGTTTTCTTGAATTCCTGCCCGCGAACCATAAAGTTCTTGAATTTATCAAAGGCCGGTCCGGCAGGAGACAAAATGACCACATCCCCGGGCTCTGCCACCCGGGAGGACAGACGAATCGCCTCATAGAAATCCTCTTCCCGGAGAATTTCCGGACTGCCGGGCGTATAGTTCGGCGCCGAACGGACTGCTGCCTCAATTTTCAGAGCCGTGGCCCCGCTCAGGATCAGGGTCTTGACATGCTCTACAATCTCCGGTCCCAGCGGCTCAAAAGGGACGTGCTTGTCGTAGCCGCCGGCAATCAGAATGACCTTTTGCCGGAAGCTTCGCAGTCCGGCAATGGTGCGGGTAGGCGATGATGCGATGGAATCGTTATAGTACCGGACACCATCTTTCTCCCGTACCAACTCAATCCGATGCTCCACGCCGCCGAAGCTCCTTGCCACAGCCCGGATCGTCTCGGCCGTGACCCGATCTCCTACTGCAAGGATGGCCGCCATATAGTTTTCCACGTTATGGATTCCCGGCAGCAAAATATCAGACTGTTCCAGCAGCTTTTCCACCCGCTCGCCTTTGCGCCAGATCGCGCCGTCGTGCAGGAAGACGCCCCGCTCCGGCTCTGTCAGTCGGGAGAATTCCAGAACCTGCCCCCTTGCCTTTGCAGCAAAGGAATGGGTAATCTCATTATCCCGGTTCAGAATCAACACATCCTGTGCCGTCTGGTGCAGATAGATGTTTTCCTTGGCCCGGGTGTACTCCTCCATATCCTTATGAATGTCCAAATGGTTTGGAGAGAGGTTTGTAATGACAGCCGTGGAGGGGCTATAGGGAAAGTACATTAGTTGGAAGGAGGACAGCTCCAAAACCACAAAGTCCTCGGGCCTGATCTCATCCGCCCGATCCAGCAGCGGGGTTCCAATGTTGCCCCCAAGCCAGACCCGGAAGCCCTGCTTTTTCAGCAGTTCCGAAATCAGGGTGGAAGTCGTCGTCTTTCCGTCAGAACCGGTGACTGCGATGATCTGCCCGGGGCAGAGCTCAAAAAAGGCCTCCATCTCAGAGCTGATCCTGGCTCCGGACTCCCGCAATGCCCGAATCTGCGGCGTGTCGGGATGCAGCCCCGGCGTGCGGAACACCACGTCGCCGGAAAGGCCCTCCAGATAGTGTTCCCCCAGATGGAGCTTTGCCCCCCGGGCCTCCAGCTCCAGCAGCTCAGGATCCAGCTTCTCCCGGGGCGTTTTATCACAGCAGCTCACTTCAATGCCATAGCGCAGCAGCAGGCGAACCAGAGGCCGATTGCTGACACCAAGCCCCAGGACCAGCACCCGCTTCCCCTTGAATTGCTCAAAATAACTGTCCAATCTTGTCATTCATAATTCCCTCTTCATTCCCTCTTCGATTGTTTTTTGTTTCCCCGTTCCCGCCCTCGTCCGAAAATCAGCGTTGCTGGTTGTAACTGTAAATAATGACAGTGCGCGTGTAACACTGCAGGGCTTACCCCTTCATCTGTGATACGCGCCCGACGTATCTTCATTAGACGTGGAGCCATTCTCACTCCACAGGAGATCCCGCTCGCCTTTCCGGCCTACCTGCCCCCATGGGGGGCGTCAGGGTTTTCGCAGCCCTGAAATCTGCTTTCTCAATCCTCCAAAAGCTCCGTCGTCCAGTTCAGAGCCTGGAGCTGTTCATCCAGCTCCCGCAGCTCCCGGGAGGCGGTATCGACCTGCTTTTGCAGGGTGGACACCTTGACGGTGGAGAGAATCCTGATTTCCTTTTGAGAGTAGCGGTCCACCTTCGTGCTGGCTGCATCCAAAAAGCTGCGCATCATCGCAACCCGTTTGGAAAGGCTGTCGCGCCGGGCCAAAAGCTCGGTCACGGTCTTCTTCCCGGACAGCGTGCGGCTGTTGGTCAGATTAATTCTGGTCATCAGCCATTCGAGACGTTCGAGCATGGCGTCCATCTCCTTGAGGAGCTCCTTGGGATTCTCTGCCGGCTCCTCCCCCTCCTGTACCTTGGCGTTGTTGTTGAGCCTGGACGTCAGCTCACTCAGACGGCGCTGAAGATCCGCCCGTTCCGATAAGGCGCTTGCAAGCTTCATAGTTGAAACCTCCAATCAAAGACTATGGGGTAGTTTTACAAAGTTGATAAAAGGCCACGGCAGAGGCGGCTGCAACATTGAGAGAATCCACGCCGTGGGACATGGGAATCTTCACGGTATAATCGCAGGCGGCGATCGTCGTATCCGCCAGCCCATCGCCTTCGGTGCCGAGGATCACAGCCAGCTTAGGCTCCGCCCGCAGGGCCGGATCGTCAACCGAAAGGGTATCCTCCCGCAGCGCCATGGCCGCAGTCCGGAAACCGAGACGACGGAGCAGGGCCATTCCCTCCTCCGGCCAGGCGCCGGTCAGATAGGTCCACGGAATCTGAAAAACCGTCCCCATACTGACCCGGACGCAGCGACGGTAGAGGGCATCCGTACAGGCCGGCGTCAGCAGCACCGCGTCCATATTCAGCGCCGCTGCCGAGCGAAAAACAGCCCCGAGATTCGTCGGATTCATAATGTTTTCCAGCACCGCAATCCGGCGGGCGTCCCGGCAAATATCCTCCGGCTCAGGCAGGCGAGGTCGGCGCATGGCGCAGAGCACGCCCCGGGTCAGGGGAAAGCCCGTCAGCTCCGTCAGAACCGGAAGCGACGCCGTATACACCGGCAGCTCGCCGCAGCGGGCAAGCAGCTCGCTTGCCTGCCCTTCAATATGTTTTCGTTCCAGCAGCAGGGACACCGGCACACAGCCTGCGTCTAAGGCCCGATGGATTACATTGGGACTTTCCGCAATAAAGAGGGCGTTGTCCGGATCTGCCCGATTGACAAGCTGGTTTTCCGTCAGCCTGGCATAGACATCCAGCTCTGGCGCATGAAAGTCCGTGATTTCAATGATGTTCGGCATATGGCACTTCCCTCACGGCAGATTTTCTTCAAATTCATCCGCCCGGGTTTCAGTTTCTGTCTCAGAGGGCTCTGCGGGATCCGCTTGGGCCGCGGTCTCCTCTGGCTTGTGGGGCCGCTCCGGCTCCGTCGTTTTGCCCGATTCCTCAACTTCCACCGGTTCTGTCGGCTGTTCCGATTCTGTCGGCCGCCCCGTTTCCGCGGGCTGCTCCCGCTCCCGGTCCCTGCCTGCAGGCACTTTCGAAGGCACCGCAAAGTCTTGGGGAGGCAGGGGCGCTGCAGTGGGGTCCTGCTCATCCTCAGGACTGTATTGCTCCGGATATTGCCGGACATCCCAGGTGTAGAACTGCTGCATCTGGGCTGCCGTCCTCAAAATCGGAGGATATCCGCTGAGTCCCGCCGCATGGAGATCAAAGTAAAGCCACTGATTGTTCTCCAAAATTCGATTCAGATACCACAGCTCTCCCTGATAGCTGCCAATCACAATTTCGCAGTTCCAGCCCGCCTTTTTGCAGAGATACTCCGCCACAGACGCCATAATCCGGCTGCTTCCTCCATCCTTTGCAACCACCAGAGAATAGGAGGTAGCCTCCGAAACTGTCTTATATCCATAGGGCGGAACCAGCAGCTTGTACAGCATTTCTACTATCTTTTGTGGGGTCTGCACATCGGAGAGCAGATTGAGGGAGGCGTTCAAAAGAGAACTGGTATCCTCCTGATGGGCCTTCAGGATCTCCGGTGTATTGTCGTTGTAATCAAAATGGAAGTCCAGCACCCGGACATTTCCCCGGTCCGGCGGATATACTGTGACGGAAATACCCGGCACCTCCACCACCTGATCCGGATTGTGGAGAATATAGTCGTCCAGCACCTTAAAAAAATCCGTATCCTGATAGCCGCTAACCTGCATGGTAAAGGAGCTCAAATGCTGGCTGAGAGCTGCGTACAGACGAGCCATCGCCGGCTCCGGAAACAGCTCCGTGTCAATGGCCTGCACCTCCTGGGCAGTCAGACGAAGCTTGAGGTTCACCGTAACGATTGTCCCCACATCGGTTCTGCGCAGATCGGAGACAAAGCTGTCTGAGTGCATGGCATAGACGTACTTGGGAGAGTCTTCGCGCATGAAGTTGACCATGTTTCTCAGGTCTTCTTCAATGTTCCCCTCATAGTTCACAAGAAGGATCTGTTCTGTTTCCTTTCCCTCTCTGACCATATTCTGAATGATCTCCCGAATCTCGTTGGCACAGGAGGCCGAGGACATCGGCTTTCCCGCGTCAGCCGACTCGTCCGGCGCAAGCTGCTTATGGGCATAGGGGGCAACGTGCGCCGCGACAGTCACATACTCGTCCGGATACAGGGAGCTGCAGCCTGCCAGCGACAGGCCCAGCAACAAAAACAGCAGGAAAATGGCATGTTTCATGGCAGCCTCCCGAACAGTGTTCACCTTTTACATCAGCGCGATGCTCTGGATTCCGAGATCCTCATCCTTGAGAATCGCCCCGGCGGCGGGCAGGGCCTTGGCCCGATAACGGCTGAGATTTACAATTCCCGCCTCTTCCAACACAACTGCTTTGTGAATCAGAGCAGACTTTCTCAGCGTCATAACGCTGACGCCCTGGGTATCCCGGCTCGACTTGGGCAAAAGCTGGGCCGTTGAGAAGATCAGCGCCTTGCCCTCCGTGGAATAGAGGGCAAGCTGCGTATCCTCCGTCAATAAAAACGCTGCCTTCAGGGGGCTCTTGTCGCAGTAGGCCCCCGTCAGTTTCTTCCGGTTAGACTTGGTAGCATAGGCGGAGAGCTCTACCTTGGCCACCTTTCCGTTTTCAAACACGAAAATCATCATGCCCCGGTAGTCGCCGGGGAAGCAGACTGCGGCAACGGTCTCTCCCTCCTCCATGCCCAGCTTCTGGGGCAGATAATCTCCCAGCAGAGAGGCCTTCGTATCCGGAAATGCGTCCAGCCGGGTCTTATAAACCTGCGCTCGGTTGGAGAACACCAGAAGCTCCGCAGCGCTGCTCGTCTCCCGGGAGAAGTCCAATTCGTCGCCCTCCTTGAACTTCTGCTCCCCGGACATCCGCAGAGACTGGGGGGTAATCTTCTTGAGATAACCGCCGCGGGAAACAAACACCGTAACCGGGTACTCCGGCGCGGCGTCTGCGTCCTCCTCCTGTGCAATCGCATAATCGCTGAGGAAGCCGGTACGGCGGTCTGTGCCGTATTTTTTGCTGACCTCATCCAGCTCCTGAACAATAATTGCCTTCACCCGGGCGTCGGATTGCAAAATCTTCTCCAGATCCGCAATGGCCGATTCCAACTCCTCGCTTTCGGCCGTCTTCTTAAGAATATATTCCTGGTTGATATTTCTGAGCTTGATTTCTGCAACAAAGTTCGCCTGGAGCGCATCAATGCCGAAGCCGATCATCAGATTCGGAATGACCTCCGCATCAGATTCGGTGCCGCGGATAATGGCAATCGCTTTGTCAATGTCCACCAGAATCCTGGCAAGGCCCCGGAGCAAATGCAGGCGTTCCTGCTTGCGCTGCAGCTGGAAGAAGGTTCTGCGGCGAATACCCTCGGTCCGCCAGGCCACCCACTCCTCCAAAATTTCCCGAACCCCCAGAACCCTGGGCATACCGGCAATCAGAATATTGAAGTTGCAGGGGAAGCTGTCCTCCAGGGGAGTCAGACGGAAGAGCTTCTGCATGAGCTTGTCCGGATCGACGCCGCGCTTGAGATCCACAGTCAGCTTCAGACCGGAAAGGTCCGTCTCATCCCGCATATCGTTGATCTCCCGAATTTTGCCGCTGTTAATCAGCTCGGATACCTTATCAATAATGGATTCAATGGAAGCCGTATACGGAATCTCATAGATTTCAATGAGATTCCCCTCTTTCACGTACCTCCACCGGGCACGAACCTTGAAGGAGCCTCTGCCGCTGCGATAGATGGAGGCCATCTCCACCGGGTCATAGAGAATCTCCCCCCCTGTGGGAAAGTCCGGAGCAGGCAGGGTCTCCAGCAGCTCGCAGTCCGGGTTGCGGATAAAGGCCTTCGTGGTCTGGCAGACCTCCCGCAGATTGAAGCCGCAGAGATTGCTCGCCATACCGGCGGCAATGCCGCTGTTGTTGGACACCAGTACATTGGGAAAGCTTGTGGGCAAAAGCGTCGGCTCCTGCATGGTACCGTCGTAATTGTCCACCAGGTCCACTGTGTCAAAGTCAATGTCCCGGAAAAGCTCCGCCGCAATGGCCTCCAGCTTTGCCTCCGTATAACGGGGGGCGGCATAGGCCATATCCCGGGAATAGACCTTGCCGAAATTTCCCTTGGAATCCACAAAGGGGTGCAGCAGAGCTCCATTGCCCCGGCTGAGCCGCACCATCGTCTCATAAATGGCAGCGTCCCCGTGGGGGTTCAGGCGCATGGTGGAGCCGACAATGTTGGCAGACTTGGTCCTGCTCCCTGTGAGCAGTCCCATTTTATACATGGTATACAGCAGCTTCCGGTGGGAGGGCTTGAAGCCGTCGATCTCCGGAATGGCCCGGGACACGATAATAGACATGGCGTAGGGCATGAAGTTCCACTCCAGCGTGTCACAGATGCCCTGCTCCGTCAGGTCTCCCCGCAGTCCCTCCACGTTGGGATCTATGCGGTGTTTGCTTTTCTCGTCGCTTTTTTTCTTTGCCATCTTTTTCACCAATCAGGAGATGTCGGCAAGATCCAGATATTTGTAGCCGTTCTCCGCGATATAGTCCTTTCGCGCCTGGAGATTGTCTCCCAGGAGCATATCAAAATAGGACGCAGTCCGGGCTGCATCCTCCGGCATGACCTTAATCAGGCGCCGGGTTTCGGGATTCATGGTGGTCATCCACATCATCTCCGGCTCGTTTTCACCCAGGCCCTTCGAGCGCTGGATTGTGACCTTCTTTCCCTCAAGCTGTTTGAGAATATCGACCTTTTCCTGCTCGTTATAGGCAAACCAGGTCTTGTCCTTGCAGTTGATTTCAAAGAGGGGGGATTCTGCGATATAGACGAAGCCCTCCCGGATCAGGGTCGGCACCAGCCGATAGAGCATGGTGAGAATCAGCGTACGGATATGATAGCCGTCTTCGTCGGCATCGGTGCAGATTACGATTTTGTTCCAGCGGAGATTCTGCAGATCGAATTCCGCCAGGTCCTTGACCTTCTTCTCCTTCACCTCTACGCCGCAGCCAATCACCCGCAGCAGGTCCGTAATAATCTCGCTCTTAAAAATGCGGGTATAATCCGCCTTCAGACAGTTGAGGATTTTGCCCCGCACCGGCATAATACCCTGAAACTCCGCATCCCGGCTGAGCTTGACCGCCCCCATGGCGGAATCGCCCTCCACGATGTAGAGCTCCCGTACGTTGGGGTCCTTGGATCGGCAATCCTGGAATTTCTGCACCCGGTTCGTAATGCTGACTGAGGCACTGAGCTTGCCCTTCATGGCCGTGCGGGCCTGCTCGGCGGATTCCCGACTGCGCTTGTTCACCAGCACCTGGGCGGCAAGCATCTCCGCCTCCTGCCGGTTTTCAATGAAGTAGACCTGAAGACGGGAGCGGAAAAATTCCACCATAGCCTCCTGAATAAACTTGTTTGTAATGGCCTTCTTGGTCTGATTTTCGTAGGAGGTCTTTGTAGAGAAGCAGTTTGTCACCAAAATCAGGCAGTCAAACACATCCTGCCAGGTGATTTTGCTCTCGTTTTTCGTGTACTTGTTCTCCTGTTTGAGCCAGGCGTCAATGGCATAGACAAAGGCGTTTTTTGCGGCCTTCTCCGGCGCTCCGCCGTATTCCAGCCAGGAGGAGTTGTGGTAGTACTCAATATGACCGCCCTGCTTGGCAAAGCAGAGGGCGGCAGTGATTTTCACCTTGTAGTCCTCCATATCCGCCCGGTCCCGGCCGACCCGCTCTGCCTCCCAGAACTGCGGCAGGGTCACGGGGATCCGCTTCTCAGTCTCCGCAATCTCGCCGACATAATCCAAAATTCCGTTTTCATAGCGGTATTCTTCAATCTCAAATTCCTTGCCCATCTGATTGCGGAAGCGGAAGCTTACGCCGGCGTTGACCACCGCCTGCCGCTTGAGCATATCCCGATAGTAGTCCGCCGGAACGTCAATCTCGGTAAATACCTCCAGATCCGGCTTCCAGTGGAACAGCGAGCCGGTCTTTTTCCGGCCGGAGGGCTCTTTTTTCATTTCCCCCACCAGTCGGCCCTTCTCAAAGTGGAGACTGTAGCGGAAGCCATCGCGGTGGATGACGGCATCAAAATATTCCGAGGCATACTGTGTCGCGCAGGTTCCCAGACCGTTCAGTCCCAGACTGAACTCATAATTGCCCGCGTCGTTGTTCTTATACTTTCCGCCCGCGTACATCTCGCAAAAGACAAGCTCCCAGTTATAGCGTCCGACCTTCTCGTTCCAGTCCACAGGGCAGCCCCGTCCGAAATCCTCCACCTCAACGGATTTGTCCGCATAGCGGGTGACGATAATCAAATCACCATGTTTCTCCCGGGCCTCGTCAATGGCATTGGAGACAATTTCAAAAATGGCGTGCTCGCAGCCGTCCAGTCCGTCGGAGCCGAAAATCACCGCAGGACGCTTTCGGACCCGGTCCTCCCCTTCCAGTACTTCAATGCTGGTATTGCCGTATTCGGTCTTTTTATGACTCATAATTCCTCACATCATTTTGTATTTCCGGTACTCTGACCCATTTTATCAGCGTAATTATAACCAATTTCCGAGGTCTTGTCAAGGAAAAACCAAGGCCCTCAGATTCGACAGGTTTTTTTCGCATTCAGCATTGATATTCCTCCGTTTCTGTTGTACAATAGGAGCAGAATTTGAAAAGGAGCATTCCCTATTATGAAGAACATCCTTTGTATCGGCACCGGGGGAACCATTGCCTCCGAGCTCGTCTCCGACGGTCTGGCGCCGGAGCTCAACGCAGAACAGCTTCTGCACTACGTTCCCCAGATTCGCGAGTTCTGCTGCCCGACCTGCCTGCAAATCTTCAGCATTGACAGCACCAATATGTCTCCCTCCCGCTGGCTCCAAATGGCTGCCTGTATCCGGGAGCATTACGATGAATATGACGGCTTTGTGATTACCCACGGCACAGACACAATGGCCTATTCCGCCGCGGCCCTCTCCTATCTCATTCAGCAATGTCCGAAGCCGATTATCCTCACCGGAGCCCAAAAGCCCATCGGCTCAGACAACACTGACTCCAAGATCAATTTAGAGGATGCCTTCCGCTGCGCCTGTTCTCCCCTGCGGGGCGTGATGGTGGTCTTCAACGGGAAGGTCATTCGCGGAACCCGCGCCCGCAAGACCCATTCCAAGAGCTTCCGCGCCTTTTCCAGCATCAACTACCCCGAGCTTGCCTACATCCAGGACGGCCACGTTCTGAGCTTTATCCAGCCCGACTGCGCCGAGCGGCCCATCTTCTATGACAGGCTGGGAGAACGGGTTGCCCTGCTGAAAATGATTCCCGGCACCGACAGCGCCCTGCTGGAATGGCTGCTGGAGCACAATGATGCTCTGATTATCGAAAGCTTCGGCGTAGGCGGGATGCCTTCCTACCGCGGTTCGGAATTTTACGATCTCATCGCCCATGCCATTGCCCGGGGAAAAACCATCGTTATGACGACGCAGGTTGAAAACGAAGGCAGCAATCTGTCCATCTACAGCGTCGGAAACCGGCTCAAGACGGAGCTGGGTGTGCTGGAGGCCTACGACATGACCACCGAGGCCGTGGTGGCAAAGCTGATGTGGATTCTCGGCCAGACCCAGGATCCGCAGCAAATCCGCCGTCTGTTCTACGCTCCGATCTCGGAGGATCTCCTTCACCCGGCTTCCGACAGTTGAACGGAGTGGTTTTTCGTTATAATATTATAAGGGACAACGCCGCCTTCCGCGGCATTGGAAGAACAAAAACCATCACGCCTTTGTTTTCCCGTTTCCAGGCACAGCGTTAAAAAACGCAAAATGCCCTATTGTACTTTTCCAAAAAATATGTTAGAATAGCATGGCGTGATTTTATGTCCCATAAGCGGACTGCTTTCGACAGCCCGGTTCCCAGTCAGTTGCGGTTTTCGCCCGGTTCTTTTCCATCAACTTCTCAAGCGACTTTTCCTGTCACGCAATCCGGGTGAGTGGTTCGGGATCGCCCGGAATACGATGGAGAACAAGGGTTCTCGATTGCCTCATAATCCGATTTAGGAGAGATTACATATGCTCGGTTTTTTTGACTACACGGTTTGGCTGACCTATTTTTCTCTGCTCTCAGCCGGAGCCGGTATTTTAGTTTCCCTACACGGGGACGGTCATCCCTATTGGGGAACTATTTTTCTGCTGTTCTGCGGTCTGTGCGACGCCTTCGACGGAAAGGTGGCCCGCACCAAGAAGAATCGCTCTGAAGTGGAACAAAAGTTCGGCATACAAATTGATTCTCTGTCGGATCTGGTGGCCTTTGGAGTACTCCCGGCCTGTATCGGCATGGCCATGATCCGCCGCTCCAACCTGCTGGAGGAAAAGCCCGTGGCCGGCTATCTGCTGGCGGGCGTTATGCTGCTGTACCTTCTGGCTGGTATGATCCGGCTGGCCTATTTTAACGTCACAGAAGAAGAACGTCAAAAACGGGAGAAGGGGGTCCGAAAAACCTATGAAGGCCTGCCCATTACCTCAGCGGCCTTGATCTTCCCCACGGTCATGCTGATCCAGTTCAAAACCCACGCGGACATCACGCCGCTCTATTTCGGCGCTGCTCTGCTGACAGGCTCCCTCTTCCTCAGCCGCATTCGCATCGGCAAGCCCGGGCTGCGAGGCATACTCTGGCTCGTTGCATTGGGGGCGGCGGAGTTCCTGATGATTACCCTGCTGCATTTTATGAACCAATAAGTAAGCCGCGACACGGGCAGGACTTCAGCCCTGCCCGTGTTCTGTGAAAGGAGTGCTTTCCCTTGTCTGCCAACGAAAAGCCTCTGCAGTTTTTGTACCAAAGCCTCCCGGGCCGGCTGCTTTTGAAGCCTCTGATTTCCCGGCCCCTCTCGGCAGCGGCGGGGCGTTTTCTTGACACGCCCCTGTCCAAGCCCCTGATCGGCCCCTTTGTGCGAAACGCCGGGATTGATCTTGCTGACTATCTGCCCGAGGATTATCGCTGCTTCAACGACTGCTTCACCCGCCGCATCCGGCCGGAGCTGCGGCCGATTCCCGACGATCAATCCGCTTTGATTTCCCCCTGCGACGGCAGGCTTTGTGTCTGGCAGATCGAAGCGGATACGGTTCTGCCCATCAAACAGAGCCGGTACACCCTCAGCTCCCTGCTGGGCAGCAGCAAGCTCGCCGCACCCTTCCGGGACGGCCTGTGTCTGGTTTTCCGCCTGTGCGTAGACGACTACCACCGCTACTGCTACTTTGACAGCGGCGTGAAGAGCGACAACGTCTTTCTGCCGGGCAAGCTCCACACGGTCCGGCCCATTGCGCTGCAGGCCGAGCCGGTTTTCTCGGAGAACTGCCGGGAATATACCTTCCTCAAAACCGATCACTTCGGCCTTGCCGCGCAGATTGAAGTTGGCGCCATGCTGGTAGGAAAAATTGAAAACTATCACGGCTCCGGCCCCTTTGTGCGAGGTGCGGAAAAAGGCCGCTTTCTCTACGGCGGCAGCACCATCGTGCTGCTACTCCGCAAAAACGCCGCCCACATCCTGCCGCAGCTGCTGGAGGCCTCTGCCCGGGGTGAGGAGTTCCGGGTTCGCATGGGGCAAATCATCGGCCATCGCTGCTGAGAAGACAGACCGCAGCTCACAATTTTCGACACAGAGGGAGAAAACGGTCATGGGAAAAGAACTGGAATGGAAGCTGGAGGTATCCGACCCGGAACAACTGGATGCAATTATGAAATGGGACGGTCTGCAGGAATACCTTGCAGAGGCGCCCCGGGTCTGTCAGATGCAAACCACCTACTTTGACACAGCCAACCGCTTGCTTTCCGCCCGGAACATCACCCTGCGCCGCCGTATGGAAAACGGCTGCCCCGTGGTGTGCCTCAAGGTGCCCCTGCCCGGGAAAGACCCTTCCATCGTCCGAAGAGAGTGGGAGCTCAACTGTGATGAGCTTTCTACCGCGCTGTCCCGTTTTCTGGCACTCGGTGCGCCGGCTGTTCTGCCGGATCCCAGTGCACTGATTCCGGTCTGCGGGGCGGAGTTCCTGCGTCAGGCCGTGATGCTGCACTTCCCAGACAACAGCCGCAGCGAATTGGCGCTGGATTATGGCAGCTTGCTGGGCTCCACCCGGCGTATGCCTCTTTGTGAGCTGGAGCTGGAGCTGAAGGCCGGAAAGCCGGAGGCCAGCCTGCGCCTGCTTCGCAGCCTGATGTCTCACTTCGGCCTGCGGGTGCAACCCTTGAGTAAATACGCCCGCGCCCTGGCGCTGGGATAAGACCGTGACAGGTTTTTTCCCGCAAATATCGAATACAGAAAAGGCATTGAACCGCTATGAAATCATTTCTTGATCGTCTTTCGTACTTCATTCCCCGATACGCCTGGCTGCCCCTTCTGCTGCTGGCGGCCATGAATCCCATCTGCTACCAAATTCCAAAGCTGATTATCCGGAACTGGGATATTCCTTTTGTGTCCACCGCTTTGGATGACGCTTTGCCGCTGGTCCCCTTCTTTATCTATTTCTACTGGCTTTCCTATGCCCAGTGGATTGTTTCCTACGTGGTCACCACCCGGGACAGCCGGGAGCTCTGCTTCCGCTTCACCGCTTCTGTAGTTCTGGCAAAGCTCATCGGCGCCTCCATTCTGCTGCTCTACCCCACCATTATGGTGCGGCCCATCGTCCGGGTCACGGATTTTACCACCTGGCTGCTGAACTTCACCTATAGCTGTGACGCGCCGACCACCCTCTTCCCCTCCTTCCACTGCCTGGCAAGCTGGTTCTGCTTCCGCAGCTCCATCGGCCTGAAGCGGACTCCCCGCTGGTATATCTGGGCTCAAGCCGTCGTCACCCTGCTGGTCTTCGCCTCCGTGGTGCTGGTCAAACAGCACATCTGGCCGGATATCATCGGCGGCGTGGCTGTGGCGGAGCTGGGCATTCTGCTCAACCGCGTCCTGCATTTGGATCGGTTGATTGCAAAATTAGATCTTTCCGCAAGGAGTCGCGTATGAACACAAGCTCACAATCCTCCCGAAAACAAAACACAAAATTTCTCTGGAGCTTTCTCTTCCTGTTGATCGCGCTGGCCTCCGTCTGGGTCGTTATGACACAGGCAAAGGGCTTTTCTCTCAAGCATTTTCTGGAATATATCCGGCAAACCAGGCTCCGCTGGCTGCTTGCTGCCTTTGGCTCCATGCTGCTCTATATTGCCTTTGATGCCCTGATGGTGCGCTGCATGCTCAAGGACTTCGGCTATCACCGCAGCTTTTTCAAGTGTGTCTCCTATGCCGCGGCGGATATTTACTTCTCCGCCATCACCCCCTCCGCCACCGGCGGTCAGCCCATGGAAGCCTATTTTATGGTCAAGGACGGCATTCCCGCCGCGATTTCCACAGTTGTCATGTTGAGTTATCTGCTGCTCTACACCATTTCCATTGTCGTCGTGGGACTGCTGAGCCTGATTCTGATTCCCAGCTCCTTTTTGGCCTTTACCAGGCTGAGCCGTTTCTTTATCCTTCTCGGCGTCGCGGCCCAGGTGATGCTGGCTCTGGGCTACGGTATGCTGCTCTGGAACAAGAATCTGCTGCGAAAGATTCTGAACTGGGGGCTGAAGCTACTGGTCAGGCTCCATATTGTCCGCAATCCGGAGCGGCACGAAAACCGACTTCAGAGAACCATGGATCAATATGCCCAGGCCACTGTGCTTTTGAAGGGCCGCCGCAGGGTGCTGATGCGTGCCATGCTGCTGAACCTGGCCCATCGCTGCTCTCAGATTTTGGTGACAGTCTTCTGCTTTCTCGCCGGCGGCGGGGCACTTCGTCTGGCTCCGAAGCTCTTTGCGATTCAGGCCAACGTAGTCATGGGAGCCTATTGCTTCCCCATCCCCGGCTCTATGGGTGCCACGGATCTGCTGATGCTGGACGGCTTCTCCTCCCTAATGTCGGAGCAGCAGTCCGCCAATCTGGAGATTCTCTCCCGCTTTACCTCCTTCTATATCTGCGTGCTGCTCTGCGGCACGCTTGTCCTGATCAAATACGCCCTGTTGCGGCTGCGGAAGAACCGCGTCTGACCGCCCGGAGCGCGCATGAAGCCTTATGATGAATGTCACCGTGCTTGCCATGGGCAGGCTCAAGGAAAAATTTTATATGCAGGCCGTAGAGGAATACGCCAAACGGCTGTCAGGCTTTTGCAGCTTCCGGCTGCTGGAGCTGCCGGAGCATCGGCTCCCGGAGACTCCCTCTCCCGCCCAAATCGCGGAGGGTCTGTCCCGGGAGGGGCAGCTCATCCGGGAAAAGCTTCCCAAGGGCGCGTGGTTTTGCGTGCTGACTCCCGAGGGAAAAAAGCTGTCCTCTGAGGGCTTTGCCGCCACTCTGGCAGAGGTCAAAAACAGCGGCCGCTCCTCTGTCTGCTTTCTGCTGGGCTCCAGCTTCGGCATCGCGCCGGAGATCAAAGCCCTGGCGGATCTGCGGCTGTCCTTCTCCGATATGACCTTTCCCCATCATCTGGCCCGGGTTATGCTGCTCGAGCAGATCCACCGGGCGGACGCCATTCAGGCCGGCAGCAAGTATCACAAGTAAAAACAGTCTGATAAAGCAGGAGAGCCGGAGGCGGTTTGCCCCCGGCTTCCTGTTTTATCCGGCTTTCTATACATCAATCCACGGCAGTCCCCCTGTGACCTTTCGGCAATCCGCAGGGCCTTTTTCTCCGAGCTTCCGAGCGTCGTTGCGGAGGAGGGGCGGCGCCCCTCCTCCTTCTGTCATTGCTTCCGTGGAGGAAGCTGCTGCTCCAAGTCGGAGCCCTTTCTGATCTTTCCCCGTCTTATACCGTGCCCTGCACGACGAGGGTCACTTCCCCGGGGGTCACGACCCAGTCACCGGTGGAGGCCGTCTGGGCATAGGTGGCGGCCGGCACAGTCATTCCGCCGGCCACGGTATCAAACTTCCCGCTGCTCTGATCGTAGCTGTAGTCCGTGCCCAGGCTCAGGGGCTGCCCATCCAGCATCACGCTGATATTCTTCAAAATGGGATCAAAAAGGTCGGAAACCGTAATTCCGGCATCGGCTCCGGCCGCCTCGTTGCCGTAGTTCTGGATGGAGAAGCTGTAGCAGAGCTGCCCGTTTGGGGTCACGGTCGTGGGGAAGAGGCTCTTGACAATGGAGAGCTCCGCGCCGGTCTGAACGCAAATCCGGGCGCTGGCTTCCAGCGGCGTGCTCAGACCGTCTCCGCTCACAGTCGCGGTATTGGTGATACAGCTCCCTGCCGTCAGGGGGGCCGCTGCCGTTACCTCCGTTTCATAGACCAGCATGGCATTGCCGCCGGCAGGGACGGAAATGCCCGTGATCACCAGCGGGCTGCCAGGGGTCACAGCCAGAGCGCTCTGGGGCACACCGTTGATGAAATACCGCAGCGAATCCTCAACATAGGACAGGGGGTAGGCTGTCCCCGTTCCGATTTCATAGCCCCCCAGATCGTCCGTCAGGGCCAGATCGTCATAGCTGACGCTGCCGTCGTTGACCAGGGAAATCACATAGGCGACGGTATCTCCGGGGGCGTAAACGTCCTCCACAGCAGTCTTGGTCAGACTGAGGGGAGAAATCATCTGCCCTGTGACAACGTTGGAATTGACGCTCACACCGTTGTAGGACAAAGTTGCCTGATTCGTAAAGCTTGCCATGATATTACCTCCATTGCACGGATTCCCCGTGCACTTTATCCTATGCAAAATCTGTCGAATCCGTGCAAAATATGAAATATTTTCCAAATCAGACTTGACTTTCTCTGTATTATGTGATATAACTGTATTGTCACATATAATACAGTTGATACAGAAAGGAGTACGGAAGCATGATCAGTCTGAACTACCGGGATTCCCGTCCGATCTATGAGCAGTTGAAGGAAAATCTGCGCCGTCTGATTCTCTCCGGGGCCATTGCAGAAAACGAGAAGCTTCCCTCGGTGCGGGAGCTGGCAGCGCAGCTCGCCATCAATCCCAATACCATCCAGCGGTCCTATCGGGAGCTGGAGCAGGAAGGCTTCATCTATTCGGTTCCCGGCAAGGGCTCCTTTGCAGCAATGCTCTCCGGCGTCAATCAGAGCCGTCGGCAGGAGCTGCGGGAGAAGCTCGTAGCCATCTGGACAGAGCTGCTCCAGCTTGGAGAAAGCCCCGACGCGCTGCAACGCATATTAAAGGAGGCAACAGTCCAATGATTGAAGTGAAAAATCTGAGAAAGACCTTTGACGGGTTTGTGGCCCTGGACAATCTGAGTATGCACGTCCCCAAGGGCGCGGTCTACGGTCTGGTCGGTCCGAACGGTGCCGGCAAGTCCACAGTGATCCGCCATATCACCGGTATTTTCCGGCCAGACAGCGGCAGCATTCTCATCGACGGCCAGCCGGTCTATGAAAACCCAGCCGTAAAGGAACGCATTGCCTATATCCCCGACGACGTTTTTTATTTTCCCTCCGCCGGCTTGAAGGACATGGCAAAATTCTACGGCGGAACCTATCCCGGCTTCGATATGGCCCTCTGCGAAGAGCTGCGAAAGAGCTTTAATCTGGATCCGAAAACCCAGCTTCGCCGTTTTTCCAAGGGTATGCAAAAGCAGGCTGCCTTTATTCTGGCGATTGCCTGCCGCCCTTCTCTGCTGGTGCTGGACGAGCCCGTGGACGGCCTCGACCCGGTGATGCGCCGTCAGGTCTGGAGCCTGCTGCTGCAGGACGTCACCCAGCGGGGCACCACAGTCCTGGTCAGCTCCCACAACCTGCGGGAGCTGGAGGACGTCTGCGATCATGTGGGCATTCTGCACAAGGGCAAGATGCTGCTGGAGCGGACGCTGGACGAGCTGCAGGACAACGTGGTGAAGGTGCAAGCTGTGTTCCGGGAGGGCTCCGGTCTGCCGGAGCAGTTGAAGGTGCTGCACCGCAGCCAGATCGGCAAGGTGGAAACCATCATCATCCGCGGAACCCCGGAGCAGGTCAACGCGGCACTGAGCGCCGTCAACCCGATCTTCTTCGACCTCATTCCTCTGACGCTGGAGGAGGTCTTTGTCTACGAGCTGGGAGGTGTAGATTATGAAATTAAAAATGTCATTCTTTGATCCGACGCTGCTGAAAAAGAATCTCAGCCGTTTTTCTCCAGCTTGGGTGCTTTTGCTGATTACCCTGCTGTTGGCGGAGCCCTACACTCTCTTGATGAAGCTGCAGGATTCCGGTAACAGCACCGAGTTTGGGATCGAAAGATCCATCAGCGTGGCGCAAGATCTGTTTCGGGAGGACTTCATTGCAACCAACTTCCTTTTTGCCGGTTTTGCCGCTATTCTGTTCGCCGGAATGCTGTTTCAGTATCTGCACAAGGCAAATTCCGCCTACATGATCCACGCTTTCCCCATGACCCGGAGCTGTCTGTTTCTCACCAACGCTGTTTCCGGTCTGCTGTTCTTTTTGGTTCCGCTTCTGATTTCCTCTCTCTGCCAGCTTGCGGTCCTCGGAAGCTACGGCAGCAAGTTTTTTCAGGCCTGCAACGGTTTAGTCTGGGCGACACTGGGCAAAAGCTGCCTGATTTATCTGTTCTTCTACGGTCTGGCAGTCTTCTGCACCATTCTCTCGGGCCACGGAGCAATTTCCTGGCTCTGCTACGGCGCTTTGAACATCGTGTTCTTTCTGCTGCCCGTGATGGTACTGGCTGTCGCAAAAGCCTATTTGCCCTCCCTGTGCATTAACGTCTTTGAGCGCCTGATCTACCTCTTCCCCGCCGCTGCCATGGCAAATCGGAAATTTGAGAATCTCACCATGCTGGCAATCTACGCCGGGATCGGCCTGCTGCTGCTGGCGCTGGCCTGGTTCCTGTATCGCCGTCGCCACATTGAGCGCGCCGGTGACCCCATGGCCTACGGCTGGGCGCGGATCGCCTTCCGTCTGGTCTTCACCCTGAGCGTGGCCCTGGGCATGGGGTTGATTCTGGCCGAACTCTTTGATGCAGGCAGTTCGCGCTTCAGCTCCAGGCTGCTGTTCTTTGTGCTGCTGTGGTGCTTCATCGGCTGGTTCGGCTCCTCCATGATTATCGAGCGCACCATCAAGATCTTCCGTCTCAAGCGGATCTGGATCGGCTTTGCCGCCTTCGCCGGGGTCCTGACCGTCGGCCTGCTGGGAATCCAGCACGACGTGTTGGGTCTGCAAAGGAAAATCCCCAAGGTGGAAGCAGTGGAATCCATTGAAATCTGGTCCTCGTGGAGCCAGCTCGATGAAAGCTATCCTCTGGTGCTGACCAGAGCGGAGGACGTGGAACTGATTCGCGGCATCCATCAGGACGCCATTGACCACGACGGGCGCGGGGTAAACGTCGAACTGGATTCCGACAGCCTCAACTGGGGCGAGTTCTGCCTGTGCTACCGCTTGAAGAACGGCACTACGCTCCGCCGCATTTACGAAGCATCTTACCTTCCGGAGAAGGATCAAACACTTTTGAACCAGCTCTGTGCCAGACCAGATTTGGCCACCGATTACTATGAGCGCCTTCTTCCGAAGCAATTGACCGATGCCGAAATTGGCTACTACAGGGAATCATATGATGAAACCTCGTACTACTGCCGGAATCTCTCCGCCCTGCGGGACGCGCTGCTGGCCGACGCCGCTGCCGGAAATCTTCCCATTCCCTCTCTGATCCATCCAGACTGGGAGGATGACAATCTCTTTATATCGTTGCAGATTTATAGCCCACAGGACACCGATTCCAAGTATGAATTCAATTCCTACGTATGGGTCAACGTGCCGTCAAGCGCTGAAAACACGCTGGCGCTCTTCCTGGATTAATCGGCGGAGCTTGCGGCCCGAGAGTCGCCGTTCGACGGCATTTTTGTGAAGCATCTTCTATAATAGACGCGCATGGGGAACCATGCGCGTCTGTTCTGCTACAGAAGGCTTGTACATAAGGAGTGAAACACATTGAATTATACCAGTTTGCTACAGGAAAAATGCCTGACCATTTTGCTGTCGGGAGAGATCGACCACCACTCGGCCCGCCAGACCATGGAGGCCATTACAGCGAAAATTGACGTCTATCTCCCCCGCCGCTGTGTGCTGGACTTCTGTGGGGTGAGTTTTATGGATTCCAGCGGCATTGCCATTGTGATCCACACCCTGCGGGCCATGGAAGAGCTGGAGGGAGAGGTCTGCCTGGCCAACGTCCCTCCGCAGCCCATGAAGGTGCTCCGGGCCGGAGGCATTGATAAGCTGGTGCGCTTCGGCGCGGAAAGGAGCCCCGCATGAAGACCGAAAACGAAACCGTTTTGCAATTTCCCTCCCTGTCCGCCAATGAGGCCTTTGCCCGGCAGGTCGCCTCCGCCTTCGCCGCCCAGATGGATCCCACGCTGGAGGAGCTGGGCGACGTAAAGACCGCCGTATCCGAGGCCGTCACCAACGCCATCGTCCACGCCTATCCGGATCGCATCGGCCCGGTGAGTCTCCGGCTGCGCCGTCTGCCGGGGAATGTGCTGGAGATCACGGTCAAGGATCGGGGTCAGGGCATTGCGGACGTGGAGAAGGCCCGGGAGCCCATGTTCACCACCGGGGGCGCAGAGCGCTCCGGCATGGGCATTACCATCATGGAGAGCTTTATGAACAGCTTCACCCTCCGCTCGACCCCTGGAAGGGGCACCACCGTCCGGATGCGGAAAAAGCTCACCGGCAGAGGGGAGGCAGCTTGCAAAGCTTAGAGCTGATTGCCCGAAGCCAGCAGGGGGACCGGGCCGCTTCGGAGCAGTTGATTGAGGAGAACACCGGCCTGATCCGGGCCGTGGCGCGGCGCTACTATGGGCGGGGCGTGGAGCCAGAGGATCTGTTCCAGTTGGGCAGTCTGGGCTTTCTCAAGGCAGTGGCGGGCTTTGATACCGCCTTCGGTACCCAGTTTTCGACCTATGCCGTCCCCAAGATCGCCGGAGAAATCCGGCGGTTTTTGCGGGACGACGGAACCGTCAAGGTCAGTCGCACCCTCAAGGAGCGGGCCTGTGCGGTGCGGCAGGCTCGGGATCGGCTCTGCAAGACCCTGGGCCGGGAGCCGGTGCTCTCTGAGCTAGCCGGGGAGTTAGAGCTGACGGTGGAGGAAATTGCAGAGGCAGAGGCCGCCGCAGATCCGGTAGCCTCCATCCAGCAGCCTGCCGGAGATTCGGAGCTGACGCTGGAATCCGTCCTCAGCGACGGGGCCCTGGAGGACCGGGTTGTGGAACGGCTGGCCCTGCGCCAGGCACTGGAGCAGCTTCCGCAGCGGGAAGCCCGGGTAATCGTCCTGCGCTACTACCATGGCCTGACCCAGGAGCGGGCAGCAAAGCTGCTGGGGGTCTCCCAGGTGCAGGTCAGCCGCATCGAAAAGAAGGCCCTCGCCCAACTGCGGGAGCTTCTGGAATAAAGCTCCCGCAGAGCTCCGCGGGAACTGCTGCGGGAGGGGGTGCGCCCCTTAAAGCCCCTGTGTACAGACCCTTTCTCCATTCGTCTATGATTCAAAAAAAGTTCAAAAAAACCCTTGACAAATCTGAAAATATCCGCTATAATCTTCATGCTGTCCGAGCCCATTGTGCTTGGTCGGCGCAAGTATGGCGGCATAGCTCAGTTGGTAGAGCACCCGGTTCATACCCGTGTTGTCATCTGTTCGAGTCAGATTGCCGCTACCAGGCCCGTTGGTCAAGTGGTTAAGACACCGCCCTTTCACGGCGGTAACATGGGTTCGAGTCCC
>JAGAEW010000192.1 GCA_017612935.1 Oscillospiraceae bacterium | reverse complement strand
GAAGATTCCGGGGCTTGAGGGCTTCCACTTTCATCAGCTTCGACACACGTTCACCAGCAACCTTCTCGCCAACGAGGCAACGCCGAAGGACGTGCAGGAGCTTTTGGGACACGACGACATCAGTACCACCATGAACATCTACGCTCACTCGACAAGGAAAGCGAAACGCTCCTCGGCCCGCCTGCTGGATAAGGTAGTAGGCGGCGACTGATAAAAAAGTTTCCCTTGTTTTGCCCCACAAGGGCAAAAGCAAGGGAAAACGGAGCTTTTTATGGCAGCAGGCCTGCGGAAAATGCAGGAAAATCAATAGGTTTCAGAGATTCGGATAGATAAACCCGGATTGTCAGTTGATGACCTCGATAGAGCCGCTCAACCGTATAGCCGTCCCAGTCAGAGGGGATCGAAGGGTTGATCAACAGACCCTTGAGGGTTGGGCGGATGCCCAGCAGATACTGGGTGGATACCACATCCATCCACGCTGCTGTGCCGGTGACCTGGGAGACACAGCCCCTGCCGGATTTCTCGTTGTCCTTGCCCAGCATGGTGGAGCACCAGGCATAAGCCTCCGTATGATAGCGCTCCACACCGACCTTTTGGATCACAGAATGGGGCAGGATCTGCCTGTAGTACTTCCACGCCAGATCACCGCGGCCAAGAAGCGCCTCGGCCATAATCGCCCAGCAGTTGGCCTGGCAAAAGACGCCGCCGTTTTCGGAGTACCCGGCGGGCAGACCGTTGACCATGGCCGCCTCTTTGCTGGGCCAGCCGGGATAGCCCGGCGTGTTGAGCAACAGTCCCATGCCGGTGTCCAGCTCTCTGGCAGCGCTGTCCATGGCCTGGATCTGTTTATGGGGAAGTCTCGATGAAATCACACACAGAATACGAGGCTGTTATTTCAGGGATATTCGGAAGCTCCAGTTGCCCAGCTCCGTTCCCTTGTAAGAAAAGCGCTGCGCATGAAATTCCTCAAACCCATTTTTGAGATAAAACCGCCGATTGCGCTCGGAGTTTGTAAACAGGCACAGGGTTTCGCCGCCGCGATCCCGAGCATAGGGGAGCAGCTGCTCCTGCAGCATCCGACTGCCAAGACCGGCGCCCTGCGCATCGGGATCAACGGTCAGCAAATTCAGATACCAAACCTTCCCGGGCAGAGACCGGCAGGGCTGCAGGGCTCTTTCCTCCATATCGTTCCAGGCAGAGACGTTCCGAATCCCGCCCCGCAGAAATACCTTCCCGTAGCCGCCCTTCATGTAGGCCATATTGGAGGGCTTGCGGTAATCCGGACTGCACAGCATGGCAACGGCGATGGGCTTCTCCTCCGTACTGGCCGTAAAGAAGGCGGCAAGCTCTGCATTGACCCGGAATTCGCACCGGAGCATGGCGGAAAGAAATCGCTCTCTCCGCCGGTTCTCCGGCACATAGGCGGAAAAGTATTCATAATCACCAAAGGCGCGGGCAGCCAGCTCCGCACAGACTTCCCGCTGCTCCGGACGCATCTGCGCAAAACGTATGTTCATGCCGTCACCTCCCGCAAATAACGCAGCAGATCATCAATATTACCGTTTGGGTAGCAGGCAATGTCCTCGCCGGAAGGGTTGATCAGGCAATCTGTCATCAAAAAAACCTTCATGCCGAGCTTCTCGGCAATCATGTCTTCCCCCACATCGTTGCCCACCATGAGACAGTCCTCCGGGGCAAGCTCCATCCGCCGCAGGATTTCCCGGTAATAGTCCGGGTTCGGCTTGCAATGCCCGATATTCTCATAGGTCGTGCAGAGCTCGAAGTCCTCCGGAGAGAGCCCTGCCCAGCGAACGCGGGCTTCGGTGGCAACAGCCGGGAAAATAGGGTTTGTCGCCAGCGCAACCCGACAGTGCCTGTCCTTCAACAGGTGAACTGCCTCCGCAGCCTTTGGGTTACATCCGCAAAGCTTCCTTGCATGGGCAAAGTCAACCGTATAAAACTCCAGAAACAAAGCCTCATCCTTGCGCGCCGCTTCTCCGTATATCCCGGCGAAATCGTCCCAAAAGGCCGCTTCATTGGATCGGCTGCCGTCATTCTTCACCATAGCCTTCGTTCCGTGCCAGATTGCCCGGATGAGCGGCTCCGGTTCGTATCCGTGAGGCGTCAGTTTCTTCGCCAGAAGCTTAAAATATCCCCGTGTGAATTCGTCCTGATCCATCGGCAGCAGTGTGCCGTCCAGATCAAATAATACTGCCTTAATCATATTCGTTCCTCACAATAAAATCGTGACATTCGTAACGATTTGTATTATAATCAAATCAAACACCGATTTCAAGTAGCTGGGCGGAATCGTTATATTTGTGGAGAAATTGTAACATGGACAAGGCGACACAATCGAAAGAAAGAATCTCAGAGGCGTTGCTGGCGCTGCTCAAGACCACGCCCTATCAGAGCATCAGCATCCAAATGCTCGCAGATCGGGCGGATGTGTCCCGGATGGCGTTTTATCGAAATTTCTCCGGGAAGGAGCAGATTATCCAGTACTATCTGCAAAAACAGACGGATCGCTTTTTACTGGAGAGCCAAATCGCGCACGAGACCAGCTTCGGCGCCTCCTACTTCCGCAAGCTGGTGGAGCACCTGTCGCAAACCCGGGAGATTGGCAAGCTGCTCATCGACACAGGGCTCTTTGACCTCCTGCGTGCCGAATTTGACCGGATCTATACGGCCAAGGCCAGGGGAAAACAGGAAAAGCTGCGAAGCTGCTTTCTTGCCGGCGGGATCTGCAACGTTTACTACCATTGGCTCTCGGGTGGATGCCAGGAATCCCCGGAAGAACTGGCAGCATCCCTTGAGCGCGTCCTAAACGTGATATAGCGCAGCCCCGGCAGCAGGAACAGAAGAAAAAACCAGACAAATCCAAGCCCTTGGCCAACTGGCCTTGGGTTCGGATTTGTCTGGCTTGAGGCGTCATTGTAAGGCAATGACGAAAGATCTTGTTTGCAGGATAAATTTGTCCTTGACAAAAGCCGTTTTATTGCAGTTCAGTATTATCAACAGGCTGCTGTTTTCCGCGGCGCAAAAACAGACACAAACGGCACGGAGTGGGAATCATCCTTCCACTTCCGTGCCGTTTTGCGGTT
>JAGAEW010000191.1 GCA_017612935.1 Oscillospiraceae bacterium | reverse complement strand
TTTCAGCCATGGCCGGAGTCCCTTGTATTTCCTTGTGTTTTCGAGTTTTGCTCATGGCTGGAAGAATTTTTTTAAAGAAGGGATTTCCATGACGATTATTGACATTTACTCCGGGTTCCTCGGCGCAGGAAAGACTACGCTGATCAAGAAAATGATCTCCGAGGCTTATCGGGGACAAAAGCTGGTGTTGATCGAAAATGAATTCGGTGAGATCGGCATTGACGGCGGTTTCCTCAAGGAAGCCGGCATTCAGATCACGGAGATGAACTCCGGCTGCATCTGCTGCTCCCTCGTGGGAGATTTCGGCACTGCCCTGAGGCAGGTGATTCACGATTATCACCCGGACCGTATTCTGATCGAGCCCTCCGGCGTGGGTAAGCTCTCCGATGTAATGGTTGCAGTGGAGAAGGCCGCAGAGCACGAAGCCGTACTCGGGGCGACAGTGGCCGTGGCGGATGCCTCCAAGGTAAAGCTCTATATGAAGAACTTCGGAGAATTCTACAACAACCAGATTGAAACCGCCGGCTGCATCGTTCTCAGCCGCACCCAAAACGTCCCTGAGGCAAAACTCAAAGCCGCCGTGGAGCTGATCCGTCAGCACAACGAACGGGCAACTCTGGTTACAACCCCCTGGGACGAGCTCACCGGCGAGCAGCTTCGTCAGGCCATGGAGGCAAATCCGACCCTCGACGATATGATGCAGGCGTTGATTGCAACCCATGAACGAGAGGCTGCAGAGCATGAGGCCGAGCACCATCATCACGACCATGAGCACGAGCACCATCACGAGCACGACGAGGCCGATCATCATCACGAGGAAGACGGTCTGGATCATTCCCACTGCGACCATGCACATGGACACTGTGAGCATGCGCACGACCACGAACATGAGCACGAGCATCACCATCATCACCACCATGCCGATGAAGTATTCACCAGTTGGGGGCGGGAAACTACAAAGCAGTTCACCGAAGCAGAGATCCGTCAGGCTCTCTCCGCTCTGGACAACGCTCTGGAATACGGAATTGTGCTGCGGGCAAAGGGCATCGTCCCCGCTGCCGACGGCCGTTGGATCCACTTTGACCATGTTCCCGGGGAAATCGACGTGCGCTTTGGCACTGCGGATGTGATCGGCAAGCTCTGTGTCATCGGTTCGAAGCTGGACGAGCAGGCAGTTGCCGAGCTCTTTGGCCTGTAAGCCGGGAGGACAACATGCCGATTCCTGTCTACGCCTTCACCGGCTTTCTGGAGGCCGGAAAAACAAAATTTATCCAGGAAACCCTGGAGGACGAGCGCTTCAACACCGGTGAACGTACATTGCTTCTGATCTGTGAGGAGGGTGAAGAGGAATATGATCTCTCCACCTATCCCCACAAGTCCGTATATCCGCAGGTGATTGATCAGGAAACCGTCACCACCGAAGCACTGCAGGCGCTGCAAGAAAAGCATCACGCCGCTCGGGTAATTCTGGAGCTCAACGGAATGCAGATGATTGAGCCCTTCTACCGGAAGATGCCCGAGGACTGGGAGCTGGCCCAAGAGGTCATGTTTGCCGACGCCGGAACAATCCTCTCCTTCAATACCAATCTGCGTTCGCTGGTGGTGGACAAACTCTCCGGCGCGGAAATGGTAGTCTTTAACCGGATGGACCCCAAGGCGGACAAAATGCCCCTGCACAAGCTCGCCCGGGCACTGAACCGCCGCATTGATATTGTGTACGACTACAGCGACGGCACTACGGAATTTGACGATATTCCCGATCCGCTGCCCTTCGACCTCAACGCGCCCGTCGTCACGGTAGAGGACGAGGATTACGCCCTGTTCTACCGGGATGTAACGGAGGAGCCGAAAAAGTACGACGGCAAAACCGTCCGCTTCAAGGCACAGGTAGCCAGGCTCAAAAATGACAAGCCGGGAATGTTTGCTCCGGGGCGCTTTGTAATGACCTGCTGTGAGGCGGATATTACCTTTATGGGCTTGCCCTGCAAGTATGCCGACTGCCGTAATCTGGAAATGCGCTCCTGGATTATGCTGACGGCAAAGCTGTCTGTTAAGCATCACCCGCTGTTCAAAGGGCAGGGGCCGATTCTGACAGCTCTCAGCGTCGAGCCCGCTCCTGCGCCAGCGCAGGAGGTCGCAAGCTTCTGATACGATTCTCCAGGCAATCCTTCATTTGGTTGGAGAACCATTGTCCAAAGGCCGCTGTCCGTTTTGCGCCCCTCCCCCTCTCATGCAGTCTCCGACCTGCAGAACGCGGGATCAAACCCTTTTTAAGGCTTTGATGGGAGAAACGCATGATTCCGGTTCAAATTGGATGAACAGAAAACTCCGGTAAAAATCCTTCAATTTTTATCGGAGTTTTCCGTTCATCGGAGGAATTCCTGCACTGATCGTCCGTGTAGAGAGCATGAATCTCCTCGATGGAATCCCGGAAGGCTTCGACCACATCCGCGGGAGACAGCAACTGAACCTCGGCCCCAAAGGAAGCCAGCCATCCGAAAAAGACGGGAGAAACCATAAGCTCCGCCGTGCAGATAAAATGTTCGTCCCCGTCCGGAATCAGCATGATTTCCTTGCCGAAGCGGTCAATCACCACACCGGCCAGACGGTTTGCAAAGCGCAAACGCACCTGGGCCTTCTGCCCGTTGTACATTCCAAATACCTCTTTGCCGTAATTGGCAAGGTCTAACTGCTTTGTTTCCTCTGTCTGGATGCGGGGCTCCCCCGTCAGTTGTATGCTGTCCATCTTATCTACACGGAAGTGGGTGATGCCGTACTCCGGCGTGTGGGCGATCAGATAGTAATTGGAATCGTCCCAGCGCAGCGCGTAGGGGCTCGCCCTGCGGACACCCCTGCGATAGATCCGTTCCTTATCTCGGTTCAACTCAAAGTAGCGAAATTCGATCTGGCTGTTGACCCGTATCGCCTCATGGAGAAAGTCCACATTATAGATCACACTTTCATTCATGGACTTGACACGGCCCGCAACCACCATGGAACGGCGCAGCTCAATCGCGCGATAGCGGCTCGTGAGCCCCCCAAGCTTTTTCAGCAGCTCGGAGGACTTCTTTTCCGTCAAAAATCTGGAAGCCAGAACGGCATCCGCCAAAAGCTTCAGCTCCGCCAGATCCAGCGGGCCGGGATTCATATAGTAGGCCGCCGTCTTTCCCCTGGTCGCTACGATATCGCAGCCGTGTTCCATCAACAGTTCGATATCCCGGTACAGACTTTTGCGCTCAGAATGAATCCCCTGCTGTTCCAAATGGGCAATCATTTCCCGGATGGTCACAGGATGCTCCGGATCGCTGTTCTGTTCCAGATAATCCTTCAAGACCAGCAGCTTGAGCTTTTGGTTTTCTACTTTTGCCATTTGTGTCACCTCATACCTGTCAGGCCGCGCCGAACGACATCGGCGCACAAGCGCTTTTGCGGCTGCAGACAAACAGAGCGCGCTCTTTACTCCAGCAGAGTGAGTACTTCCTTCGGCACATAGGCGGACACATCCTTGCCATAGCCATGAAGCTCCTTGACCATTGTGGAAGAGACGGCAATGTTGTTGGAGCGGAAGTAGACGTATTCCAGCTCCGGGTTAATCAGCTTATTAACAGCGGCAATATTCTCCTCGTAATTGTAATCCATGTTATTCCGAAGGCCGCGGATCATATAGGCTGTGCCCTGCAGACGGGCAAATTCCGCCACAAGACCTTCCCAGATGACCACCTCGCAGTTGGAAATGTTCTCATGGCTCAGGGTCTTGCAGATCGATTCTGCCATCCGATCCGCCGGAAAGGAACGGTGTTTGTCCGAGTTGACGCCGATCACAATCCAAACCCGGTCAAATATCTCGGAGGCTTTGCGGACAATTTCCAGATGTCCGTTGGTAAAGGGGTCAAAAAACCCCGGATAAATGGCTGTCTTTCCCATTGAATGAAGTCCTTTCCAATTTGCGATAATAAAGTACAAAAAGCAGGCAGAGCAGCAGATTGTGTGCAATCATGCAGCCCCAGGCGGACACAAGGCCGCCCCCCAGCAGGTGAATGAACAACAGGGTTCCGAAAATTCGGACGCCCCACATACCGATCACATTAAATACAAAGGGCGCTTTGGTCCTTCCGGCTCCCTGCAGCATACCTTCCACCACAATGGAGATTCCGTAAATCGGCTCGGAGCAGGCAACCATCCGCAGAACCTTGCTGCCCAGTTGAACAACCCGCTCGTCCTGGCTGAAAATTCGAACCATTCTGGGGGCAAAGGCAAAGAGCAGTCCGCCCGTAACCAGCATCATGGCCAGCTCCAGCAGAATAATCAGGGTCGAAAGATCCTTCTGTCGCTGCCGATCCTGCATTCCAATGGCATTTCCGGTCAAGGTAGCCGCTGCAGCCTGCATTCCGTAGCCCGGAATGTAAAAGGCAGATTCAACTGTATTGGCCACCGTGTGGGCGGCTGTGGCAACGTCCCCCAGCGAGTTTATCATGGCTGCAAACACCACATAGCCCAGAGAGGTTGTAAAACGCTGGGCCATATTGGGCAGCGCCACCCGCATAAAGGGACGAAGCACCGTGGAATCCGGGCGAATCGGATAACCCCTCGGTGAAATTGTGGGATGGCGGTACAGGGCGATGGAAATTGCAATTCCCCCGAAGGTGAAGCTGATGGCGGAGGCAATGGCCGCACCGGTCACTTCCAGCCCGGCCCCCCACAGCATCAGCTCCGTTCCGAAGATCCGGACCGTTCTGCTGTGGTAAATCAGAAAAAAATTCAGCACCACGTTGATTAAATTCATCCACACGCCGATCCGCATGGGGGTTTTGGTGTCACCGGCGGCCCGGAGAACCGTGCCGAAAATGACACTTGCCGCTCGGGGCAGCATGGGCAAATAGAGAATCAGAAAGTAGCGGGACGCAAGGGGGCGCAGGGACGGCTCCACCTGCATCCAGGCGGGAACAAAGGGGCTGAGAACCGCCGTCAGAACCGTGAATAGAATTCCGGTCAAAAGCACCATCAACACGGACTGCCCGGAGGCTCTTTTCGCCCGCTCCGGGTTTCCTGCCCCCAGGGCCTGGGAGATGTAGGCCAGAAAGCCGATGCCAAAGGCATAAACTGTCGTCCCGATCAGCCAGTTGACGGTTGCGGTTGAGCCCACCGCCGCCGTTGCATCGGTGCCGAGCTGCCCCACCATAGCGGTGTCAATATACTGCACCGCAGTCTGCATGGTTTCCTCCAGCATAGTCGGCCAGGCCAGCATGAATACAACGGGCAGCAGCGCACGATATCGTTTTTTTGCATTCAAATCCATATCAAATTTCACAGATAGAGCTCCGGACAGATTTCTTTGACCTTCTCCCGAATCGAAAGCAAGTCCAAAAACGTCTCCGGCCGGCGGCTCAAATCCCGCAGCAGCGCGGAGGGATGATAAATTGCCGTATACCAGATTCCATCCTTCAGAATCCATTGGCCGTGCTGGCGCGTAATGCGATAATCCTTCTGAATCAGGGCCCCTGCCGCGATTCTGCCAAGACAGACAATCAGCTTGGGCTGAATCAGGGCAATTTGCTCATAGAGATACGTCAGGCAGGCCGCCTGCTCCTCCTCCGACGGATCCCGGTTTCCGGGCGGGCGGCATTTGACCACGTTAGCAATATAGCAGTTGTCCCGGCCGAGATCAATGATCGCAAGCATATCGTCGAGCAGCTTGCCTGCCGCCCCCACGAAGGGCTCTCCCTGGAGGTCCTCCTGTTGACCCGGTCCTTCACCCACAAAGAGAACCGGGCTGTCTTGCCAGCCCACACCGAAAACCAGATTGGTTCGGGTGGCGCCAAGGCCGCAGCCATGGCATTGCTCACAGCTGGCCCGCAGCTGCTCCCACGCTTCAGATACGCGGGAACTCACAGCTCGTCTCCCTGCCTCGGGTTGCGGCGAGTCGGCTCATTCGTCCAGGCTGAGGGGCTTTGCTCGGACAGCTCTTCCCGATGTCGGCGGGCCTCCCGGGCCTCTTGAGCCTCCTCGGCCTCCCGTTTCATTGCAAACTGGCGACGACGCTCCATAGAGCGTCTGCGACGAATCTGGAACAGGGCGTTGCGAAGGACCAGGCACAGAAACAAGACGAAAATCAGCACACAGGGAATATACCAATAGGCAATCAGTCTCTGGAACATGGTGCGTTCCTCTTCCTTTTTATCCCTGCCGGTGATGTCCGCAATGGCCCGGTCAACCCGTTGCTCCTCCACCGCGGTCAGCGTTTCCATATCGGTGCTGCCGATCACCACCCCGTCGTAGGTCACATTAAGAACCCCGACCTTTTCTCCCCGCTCCAGCGGTGCAACCAGACCGTTGGCACGATTCAGCACGCACTCGGTCGCAACCTTGCTCTTGTCGTAGTCCTTCGGCAGCAGGCAGTTTACGTCTGTGGACGGAACCAAAACAACCCCCCGCTTGTCCATGGAGTATTCCACAGACTTTTGAAACATCGGCTCGATTCCGCCCACCGCAACTTTGGCAAAGGAGTAATTGTCAAAACCGTAGCTGAAGATCTTTTTCGCTTCCACAAAATTATCATAACGCACACTGCCGTCTTTCATCATGCGGGTCTGCGCGCCCATGATAACACAAAGTAAATCCATATTACCATCGCTCAGACGGGCAATGACACAGCGCCCTGCAGCTCCGGTATAGCCGGTCTTAATACCGGAAACCCCTTCACGGTAGTAGGGATAGTAATTCCCATCGTCCCCAAGATAACGCTCAGCGTTGTTGACAATCAACAAATTGGTGGAGCTTATTTTTTTCGCTTCGCTGAGATTGGTGGCGGGAACAGTATATTCTGCTGTAGAGGTAATTTCCCGAAACAGGGTATAGGTCAGTGCCTTCCGGGTAATGATGCTCAAGTCCCGGGCAGTGGTATAGTGGCTCGGATCGTGCAGACCGTGAGTATTGGAAAAATGGGTCCCCGTACAGCCCAGCTCCTCGGCAGTCTTGTTCATCAAACTGACAAAGGACGGGATATCCGACGCCACATATTCCGCAATCACGTTGCCCGCTTCATTGGTGGAGCTCACCATCAGGTAATAGAGCACGTCCCGCAGCGGCAGGCGTTCGCCCACCTGAAGACGCACATCTCCTCCGGCCTCCGCAATTCCGGCCAGAGCGGTTTCCGATACCGTGACAACCTTATCCATATCCTGTGAAGCATACTGCAGCGCCACAAGGCAAGTCATTATTTTCGTCAGCGACGCCGGGTACACTTTGGATTCCGCATTCTTGGAATAGACCACGATTCCGGAGTTGAGCTCCAGCAGCAGCGCGGTGTCGCAGTTTGCCTCATAGCTCTGGGCCTGGGGAAGATTGTTCGTCCGAAACCCCGCCAGATCGGCTGACCAGGCAGGCTCGCTCTCTGTTTCGGCATTGGGCTCCGGTGTCCGGGCTTGCGCCGGCAGTAGACTCGCTGAAAGAAGAATGACAAAGCTCACCAGGATTGATAAAAATTTGTATTTTTTCATTTTTTTCACCTTTTTTTGAAATCATCGTTGCCCAATGCGTCCGGGCTGTGATATAATACAAGAAAGGTTGGGATTCATGTCCGGCAAAAAAAGCCGAAAGCATGGCGCTATGTAGAATTATAGCAAAAAAATGGCACTTGTCAACGGAAAGGAACGGAGTACCATGCAAAAAAGCCAAAAAGTCCCCTATCTTTCTCTTCTTTTCTGTTTTTTTCTGTTTTTGGGCGGATTCTTCCTGGGGCATCGAGACGCCGGGACACCGGTTCTGCACGCAGAACGCGAGCTGCCAGCAAGATCCGTCGGGGAAACGGAGCCTTCAACGGTTTTCCTGGAAAGCTCTCCGACGGATCCTACCCTGCCTCAGTCGAACGGTCTTGTAAACCTGAACACCGCCACGCCGGAAGAATTGAAAACACTTCCGGGAATCGGAGACGTGCTGGCCCAGCGCATTTTGGACTACCGAACTCAGAACGGTCCATTTCACACTCCGGAAGAACTGATGCAAGTAAAGGGAATCGGAGAAAAAATCTATGACGGACTCCGAAACCTGATTGATTTGGGAGGAACGCAATGAAAATACTGATTATTGACGATGAAGAACTGCTGGTAAAGGGAATCAGCTACAATCTGGAGACCGAGGGCTACCAGGTGGTCACCGGCAGCAATGGATTTGACGCAGTCAATCTGGCGCAGGATCCGGATGTGAAGCTGATTGTGCTGGATGTAATGATGCCGGAAATGGACGGTCTGGAGGCCTGTCGCCGGATTCGGCAATTTTCCAATGTCCCCATCATTATGCTGACAGCCAAAACCGAGGACATGGACAAATTGCTTGGCTTTGACTGCGGAGCAGACGATTATCTGACAAAGCCCTTTAACATTCTGGAGCTTAAGGCGAGAATTCGCGCCATTTTGCGACGGACCACCAAACGGGACAGCGATACCCGAATCACCCACGGTACCATTGCGTTGGATTCCCAGAGCCGCAACGCCTATAAAGACAGCGAGGCCGTGGATCTCACCGCCAAGGAGTTTGATCTGGTGGAGCTTCTGATCCGCAATCCAAACCGGGTATATTCCCGGGAAAACCTGCTGGACATCATCTGGGGGGACGACTATCGCAGTGATATCCGAACCGTGGACGTTCATATCCGCAGAATCCGTGAAAAGCTGGAGCGGGATCCGGCCTCTCCGGAGCACATCTTGACAAAGTGGGGAGTTGGCTACTATTTCAAGGTCTGATCGCTGGGCCGGCCTTCTGCTGCGCGGCTCCCAACTGCGGTACGCAGCGGCCTATCTGCTGATTACCTCCGGCGTACTGCTGTTTCTGAATATCTATGCTCCGATTACGATTCGGAATCTCACCTATTCCGCCCAGGCCAAGGCGATTGAGGACAAGGCAAAGCTGATTGTCTCCGCCTTCTCCAATTACGAACGGCTGGACAAGGAGATTGCCGCAGCGTCGGTTCAATCTGTGAACGGTCTGCGCGCCACAAGAGTTTTGATTGTTGACGCCAGTAGCCACTGTCTGTATGACAGCGTCGGCGTCGGTGGGACAGAGGGCAAGCTCATCCTGTTCCCTGAGGTCACGGAGGCACTGCGAGGCAACGACGTCATTCACATTCACTACGACGTTAATCAAATCCTTTCAAAAGCCGGCATGCCCATCGTTTCCTACAACCGCATCATCGGCGCAGTCTATCTGCTGGAACAGAATCAGGATCAGGCTGCGCTCATTTCCAGTCTGCAGCGCAATATTCTCTGGATCTCCATTGGTCTGGAATTTCTGGTTATCATATTCTCCATCCTGTTTTCCGCTCTGTTTTCCCGGCGCATGAGTAAGCTTTTTCTCTCCGTGCGGAAAATGCACGACGGGGATTATTCCGTGCGCCTTCCGCAGCGGGGACACGATGAAGTGGCGCGTCTGGGACTTGCCTTCAATGAGCTGGCAAAGCGGCTGAATCAGTCTGAGGAGGTTCGAAAGCAATTTGTTTCCAATGCCTCCCACGAATTGAAAACCCCCCTCGCCTCCATTAAGCTGCTGGCAGATTCTATCCTGCAAAATGACATGGACGCGGTCACAACGCGGGAATTTGTCAGCGACATCGGAAACGAGGCGGACCGCTTGACGCGCCTGTCCGCAAAGCTGCTGGAGTTGACCCGGCTGGACACACAGCCGGTAGAGAAGCATGAGTTCGTCCATATTCTGCCCGTAGCAGACCGGGTGCTGCGAATGCTCACCCCCCTCGCCCGCAAGCAAAACATTCAGTTGAAGCTGGACTGCCCTGCAGAATGTGCCATCGAGGGCACAGCGGATGATCTCTATCAGATTTTGTTCAATCTTGTAGAAAACGGCATTAAATATAATCAGGCGGGAGGATGGGTTCTGCTTCAGGTTCAACAGAATGAGGACACCGTTCAAATCGGTGTAGAGGATACCGGCATGGGCATTCCGGATCACGAAAAGCCTCATATCTTTGAACGGTTCTACCGGGTGGATAAGGCCCGCTCCCGCAAAGCCGGAGGCGCCGGTCTTGGCCTGTCCATTGTCCATGATATGGTGCTTCGGAACAACGGAATCATTTCTGTCGAAGACGGGAAGATCGGCGGCACCCGGTTCAATCTCAGCTTTTCCGCAATACCAGGAAAGGGGAAGAACGTATGAGGCGAATTTCTGTTAAATCCCTTTCAAATCAGGTGTGTGAATTGCAGGGTCGCTTGTTGCGTCGGATTGGACTGGCTTTTTGGAATCGTTCAGGCACGCTTCCGAAAAAAAACAGTCAATCCGTCGGTGCAAACTGCAGGTCTAACATACATCGCCGCCTCTGCATTGTTGCCTTGACGCTGTTGGTGCTGTGTCTGTTGGCGTCCGGCTGCAGCGGCACATCACAGCAGATT
>JAGAEW010000190.1 GCA_017612935.1 Oscillospiraceae bacterium | reverse complement strand
TGCCCATATAGAGCAGGCTGTGGGGGGCGTTCTTGGTCATGTGGTTGGCGATGGCAGTGCCGGAAACGTAAGCGTAGCCGGAGCCCTTCATCACATCGTAGTAAGTACCGAACTGGCCCTGCTTCGCAACGGTGTCAGCAGTGGTGACACCAGTGTTGGTGGTCAAGCAGAGATAGGAGCAATTGGCGCGGGAAGTATAGTCGCCGCTGCCGTTGCTGTAGTCAGTGGTGCCGTGGGAGTCAAAGATAACCAGGCCGCACTCTTCCATGGTCTTCGCAACGTTGTCGATGGTCGCATTGCCCATGGAGTAACGCATGCCGGTGCCGCCGGTGGCAGTGTAGAGCTTCTGCCACATGGTCTTATAGTCAGGAGAGTAGTTCAGGAATGCGCTGTCAGCATAGTTGGTAGAGGAATCCCAGTAGGGCTGAATCAGTCCGATCTTGGTGGAAGTAGGAGTACCGCCTCTGACCGCAGCCGCGTTGGCAGCGTTCTCCGCTTCGATGGCGGCAGCAATCTGGTCTCCAGAGAGCTGGGTGCCGTCGTGATTGAGCATTGCCTCTGTTCTCGGATCGTAGCAGCAGGGCATACCGATTGTGGTTTCCCAAACCAGGAAACAGCCATTCTGCTGCAGCGTGCCGGGAACGTAGGTCTCTGAGGCTTCGATAGCCTCAATAACCTGGGGAATGATGCGGATGTAATCTTCCTCAGTCATGCGGCGATCGGTGCCGCCCATACGGGTAGCAGCGCTGGATTCTACATTCGCAATTTTTGCAAAAACATCGTTGTCAAGGATTTCGTTGTCTTCTTCCGTGTAGAGACGTTCCATTTCGGGGAGGTCGGATTCATCTGTTCTTCCGCCTGCGGAAGCGATGGTAGGAATAAGACCCACAACCATAGCCAGTACAAGCAGAAGCGCGAACAGGCGTTTAAACTGTTTACTCATGTTTGTTTACAGACTCCTTTTTCAAAATTGTTAAATAGAAAAACGAAATCGCGAATGGTGCACCGCGTTCGATTATAGCATTATTTGTGAAATTTGTACAGAATGTTTTTCCATATTTACCAATGAATATGTGTCCGAAAAAATGCGCTTGTTTTTGGTTAATATTTACAAAATTAAAGATATTCTTGTATATTCGTAATATATTCGCATATTATTGTTCTCATGTTATTTGCGATATACATTCTATTCAATCAAAACATCCATTAATATAATATTAATACATTTTTAACACTTCACAAAGACTTCACAATTCGTCAATTTGTACAAAATCAGAATCAGCATGTCTTTCTCACGCTTTTTTCTTCCGCAAAGCACACGCAGGCGGCTGCCGGATCCGCCCGGCAGCCGCCTGCTGCAGACCGTCAATGCACATATTCTGCTGTGAATTCATTCGCTGAGCAGCGGATTTGAACCGGCCCGTTTCGGGTCAAGAGCGTCCTTACGCCATGATCGGATAACAGGGTCATCGTTTCCGTCTCCTCCGGCTCGTCCGCAGAAGACGTAATCAGCGCGCAGCCTGGCCCGCGTTACGTTCAGCAGTTCTTTCAACGTTGACTGATATCTTCCGTGGTGCGGCAGCTTTACGAAATCGAATTGGCCCGGATCGGTTTTCAAATACTCCGCCATACGAAAATCCTCCGCATCCCCGCAGAAGAGCAGCCGATGCGCTCCGTTGGCAACAGCAACGATCAGCGAGGAATTGTTGCTTTCATCCTCCTGGTATCGTTCCAGTGCGGGAGGATCCACGGTGAACACCGCGTCCCCCAGAGAAAAGCGCATCGTTTCACGAACCGTTACCGGCTCGATGCCGCAGTTCTCCAAGGCGGCGACATACCTTTCGTAAGCCTCCGCGCCTTCCTTTGGGCAGTTGCTTTGCAGTACGGTTCCAACCGGGATTTCAGATTCTTCGCGCCGCCGAGATGATCTTTATCAAAATGGGTAATCAGAAGATAATCCGGGTGCTCAATTTCAAGCTCCGTCAGCTTTTCCAAAACCGTCTTGCCAAAGCCGCTCTCTCCTTTGTCGATCAGTAACGTGCCGTCCTCGTTCCAGAACAGGAACGCGCCGGCTTTTCCTGCCTGAAAGCACCATACGTTCAGCGTGGACGCGGCAGGAAGCGGCGATTCTGCGGGCGCAGTTGAGGAAGGCGGCGTCTTGCCTCCACAGCCGACAAAAAGGATACACAACATTAATATAACAGGAATCGCACGCAGCTTGTTTTTCATCCACCTGACACTCCTTTTTTAGTTTGATTCCAGTATAGCATGCTTGAATTCGGATGAAAGGTCCCAATCTTTGTTTTTTACTATTGACAAATATACAATTCAGATATACAATACCCATAGAAAATTAGCATGCTAAAAAAGGAGGAATGCCGTATGATATTTGGTCGGCATATCAACCGCTACTATATTCGCTATCTGCACTTTCTGCTGATCGGGCTCGCATCGCTGATCGCGGTAGACTATTTGCAGCTCATCGTCCCCAATCTCTATCAAATGGTTGTCAACGGCCTCAACGACGGCTGGGTGATCGTGGATGGGGCAAGGCTCTCCTTTGACATGGACTTTGTTCTGGAACGAATCTGTTCGCCCCTGCTCATCATCATCTTTTCCATGGTGGCGGGCCGTTTTCTGTGGCGCATCATGTTCCTGGGCACCGCCCACAAAGTGGACGAGGATCTGCGGAATCAGATGTTTGACAACGCCCGGCATCTGAGCCAGCGCTACTATCAGATTCACAAGGTCGGCAGTCTCATGAGCCTGTTCACCAACGATTTGGAATCGGTGCTGGAAAGCTTTGCCTGGGGCTTTATGATGTTCTTTGACGCGCTGTTCCTGTCCGTACTGGCCTTG
>JAGAEW010000189.1 GCA_017612935.1 Oscillospiraceae bacterium | reverse complement strand
TATTATGGATTAGCAGGGAGCTCATTTCAAAACCTCCATCGCCGCGGCGATTACCGTTTCGTCCGCCAGATAGGGAAGGGTAATATGGTCCTTGCCGGCATACATGCCGTTGTACTCCGCTGCGGTCGTCAACGCGTTTTCGTTTCTGGCCCAGGCGCGGCGGGCTACGCCTACCATAGTGTCCCACGGCATGGACATACGCAGGATCGTGTCCACACGCTCAGAACCGTCCAAAACCATGCCAAAGCCGCCGTTGATGGCGCGGCCGATACCGGTGCCGCCGCCGTTGTGCAGGGCAATGTAGCTCATGCCGCGCGCGGCGTTGCCGGCGTAGCACTGTGTCGCCATTTCGGCCATGATGTTTGACCCGTCCTTGATGTTGGAGGTCTCACGGAAGGGCGCGTCGGTGCCGCCGGTGTCATGATGGTCACGGCCGAGGATCACAGGACCAATTTCTCCGTTGCGTACCATTTCGTTGAATTTGAGGGCAATGTTCATACGGCCCATGGCGTCCTGGTAGAGAATACGGCACTGTGTTCCTACAACCAGCTTGTTCTGCTTGGCGTCGCGGACCCAGACATAGTTATCATAATCCTGATAGCGGCGATTGTGGGCAAGAATGTAATCCGCAGCGGCTTTATCGGTTTTGTCCAGATCCTCGGGATTCCGGCTCAGACAGCACCAGCGGAAGGGACCGTAACCGAAATCAAACAGGCACGGCCCGAGAATGTCTTCTACGTAAGAGGGGAAGACAAAGCCGTCGAGATCGTTTTCCCCGTTGCGGCAGACAGACTTAACGCCCGCGTCATAAACGGCCTTGAGGAAGGAATTGCCGTAATCAAAGAAGTAAGTGCCTTGCGCATGGAACTTGCAGATCATCTCATAGTGATGCCGAAGGGTTTTGTCCACCATCTTGCGGAAGCCCTCGGGATCCTTGTCCAGCATCTCGGTACGTTCGGCAAAGGACAACCCCTGAGGACAGTATCCGCCGTCATAGGGGACATGGCAGGAGGTCTGGTCGCTCATAAGATCCACATGAATCTTCTTCTCATAGAGGTATTCCAGCAGATCCACAATGTTGCCGTTGTAGGCAACGGCGCAGGCTTTGCCGGCCTGCTGATGCTCCCGGGCGATGCGGACAGCCTCCTCGAGGCTGGCAGTGCGGTGGCTGACCCAGCCCTGGGTGTATCGGGTCTCAATCCGGGAATCATCTACCTCTGCGATGATGGAGGCAGCTCCGGCAATTTCAGCCGCCTTGCCCTGAGCGCCGCTCATGCCGCCGAGACCTGCGGAGATAAAGAGCCGTCCGGCCAGATTGCCGTCATTGGGAATGCCGAGCTTCAGACGTCCGGCGTTGAGCAGGGTGTTGAAGGTTCCGTGGACAATGCCCTGGGGTCCGATGTACATCCAGCCGCCGGCGGTCATTTGACCGTAGTTGGCCACGCCCAGGGCGGCGGCGCGGTTGAAGTTTTCCTGATCGTCAAAGGTTCCGATCATCAGGCCGTTGGAGATAATCACTCTCGGGGCCAGCTTGTGGGAGTGGAACAGGCCCAGAGGATGGCCCGACATCACCACAAGGGTCTGCTCGTCAGTCAAAGCCTCCAAATATTTTTTGATCAGACGGTACTGCATCCAGTTCTGGCAGACCTGTCCCGTTTCGCCGTAAGTCACCAGCTCGTAGGGATAGAGGGCAACATCAAAGTCGAGGTTGTTGTCGATCATAACCTGAATGGCCCGGCCCTCAATGCAGTTGCCCCGGTATTCCTCAATGGGCTTGCCGCAGAGCTTCCCGGAGGGGCGGAAGCGGTAGCCGTAAATGCGGCCGTGCTCCTTGAGCTCCTGGGCGAATTCCTTCGCCATTTGGGCGTGATGCTGCTTGGGAATATAGCGCAGTGCGTTTCGGATGGCCAGAGCCTTGTCCGCTTCGGTCAGTCTGGATTCCCGGCGAGGTGCACGGCGATATTGAGGATCGAAGCTCGGATATTCCGGCAGTGTCTCATCCAGCTTAATAACCATTGCTTTGGTGAAATCAATGTCCATAGTGGGGCGTCCTCCTTACACAAATTCGGGAATCCGTTCTCTGACGGCCAGCTCCAATTCGCCGGAGCGGACGAGCTTCTCGATCTGCTCAATATCAAGGCGGATCTCCCGGTCCTCCTCCATAAAGGGAATCACGGCCCGAACCTTGTCGTACACGGCCGCAACGGCGGGGGAGAGCCCCTCGCCCCAGGGACCCACGCGGCGGCGGATATCCACAGCCTGGCAGGCGGTCAGCAGCTCATAGGCCAGCACGGAACGGGTGTTTTCGAGGATCAGGCCGGCCTTCCTGGCCGCCGTAGTACCCATGGAAACAAAGTCCTCCTGGTTGGCAGAGGAGGGAATGGTATCGACGCAGGCGGGATGGGCAAAGACCTTGTTCTCGGAAGCCATGGAGGCGGCGCTGTATTGGACGATCATATAGCCGCTGTTGACCCCGGCCTTGGTGGTCAGGAAGGGAGTCAGACCGTTGGAAAGGGCGGCGTTGACCATGCGCTCGGTGCGGCGCTCGGAAATGGAGGCCAGCTCTGCGCAGGCAATGCCGAGGAAGTCAAAGGGCAGCGCCATGGGCTCGCCGTGGAAATTGCCGCCGGAGATTACGGCTTCGTCCTCGGTGAACATCAGAGGATTGTCCGTCACCGCATTCAGCTCGATCTCCACCTTTTCCTTCACATAGGCCAGCGCATCCCGGACGGCACCGTGAACCTGGGGGATGCAGCGCAGGGCGTAGGCGTCCTGCACCCGGGCGTGCTGGGATTTGGTGAGAATTTCCCCCTCGGCCGTCAGCAGACGGATGTTCTTTGCGACCTGAATCTGGCCCTTGTGGCCCCGGGCCGTGTGCATCCGCTCCTGGAAGGCGTCCAACTGTCCTCCAAGAGCCGTAAAGCTCACAGAGGCGATGATGTCGGCCAGATCCGCGGCCTGCAGAGCATCATAGAGATAGAGTGCGCCGACGCTGGTCATGGCGCAGGTGCCGTTGGTCATGCCGAGGCCTTCCTTGCTGACCAGCGTATCGAGGGCGGGAATCCCCGCCAGCTCCATTGCCTTCGCGCCTTCGTATTCCACGCCCTGATAAATGGCTTTGCCTTTGCCCAGCAGGACCAGACCCATGTGGCTGAGGGGAGCCAGGTCGCCGGAGGCGCCCAGAGAGCCCTTCTGGGGAACCACGGGGGTAACACCCTTGTTCAGCATGTCCACCAGCATTGTGACCAGAATCGGACGTACGCCGCTGATGCCGACGCACAGGGCATTGGCCCGCAGCAGCATCATGCCGCGAACCTGCTCTTCGGAATAGGGATCGCCGGTTCCCACAGCATGGCTGAGAATCAGATTGGTAGAGAGTTGAGCACTCATGTCTTCCGGGACCGCTACGTTGGCAAAGTCACCGAAACCGGTGGTAATTCCGTATACAACTCTCTTTTCCCGGGAAATGCGGTCGGCCAGCTCGCGGGAGCGGACCATGGCTTCCATTGCCTCGGGGGAGATGGAAACCGGGGCGTGGTGACGGGCAACGGAGATGAAAGAATCAAGGTTCAGGCTGCGCCCTGTCAGCACGACAGGCTGGACACAATGGGGAAGTTCCATAAATACACTCTCCTTACTAAAGCAGTTGGATTTTGCGGACAAGTTTTTCGAGACTTGCCCGACTTGATCCGAATAAAAAAATTATAGCCCATTTCCCGCTGAAAAGCAAGGAATTTATTCTTTCGACTTTTTGCATTTCCATTCCCTTGCTTTGACTGGGAAAAAGCCTTGAAAATTATTTGAAATCAAGGCAATCCTGTGGTATGATGTCGAAGTAAAAGTCTGTTTCGGCAAATTTCGCAGTCTTGCAAGGACGAAGCGAATTTGCCGGAGCCGGAACGATCGGAGGAGAATTCCATGAGCAAATATCAGGACAGAGCAAAAGAACTGCGGGCGATCGTGACGCCCCATTACAACTGCGGGCAATCCGTTGTGCTTCCATTTGCGGCGGAGGCGGGGCTGAGCGAGGAACAGGCCCTGGGCATCTGTGCGAATTTCGGCGGCGGGTTGAAACGGGCCTCGGCCTGCGGCGCCATTACCGGGGGACTGGTGGTGCTCGGCCTGTTTGGAATCGACAACCCCTCGGAGTACTATCGGATTCTTCGGAACAGCCATGAGGGACTGTTGGACTGCGCAGAGCTGCTGCGAAAAAATGAATCGCTTGGAAGAGAGAAAAAGCCCCACTGCGACGCGCTGGTGTTCGAGTGCGTGAGCCTGGTGGAGAAACTTCTGCGGGAGAGCGGAAAAATCAATTAAACTCGCTTGAATAAATTATGTTAACCAATGCCGGGGGTGGATGCAGCCGCCCCGAACAAAACACAAAAAAGACAGAACGGGATGTGAAACGACATGGGAATCTTTCTGGTCGGAATGGTTTTGATGGTTGTAATCAGTGGCTTCGGTGTTTTCTATCTGACAAAGGCCATTGGCAAATTTGGATGGATTCAAAGGCTTTCAGGGGAGAATCGGCGAAAGAACCGGAGCATCAGCGCAGCGCTTTTATTGGGTTTTCTGGCGCTTTTTACTGCGCTGCTGTCTTTTCTGGATGCAGTCGTGATTCTTTTGCATATTCTGTTCTTTTTCCTTGCCTTCGGGCCTCTTTGCCGCTGGATCGAGAGGAAAAACGGTCAGGGGAAGATCTACCGGCAGGCCTGGCTGGCCCTTGCGGCGGCAGGCGTTTATTTGCTTCTGGGGTATTATCAATGCGTCCATGTCCGGAAGACAGAATACACGCTGAGCACTGAGAAGCCACTCGAGACACTGCGTATTGCAGTCCTGGCAGACGCCCACATCGGCGCGACCTTTGACGGAGCGGGCTTTGCATCCCATGTGCGGACCATTCGGCAGCAGGCACCGGATTTGATTCTGATTCCGGGGGATTTTGTGGACGAATCAACCAAATACAGCGATCTGCTGACCGCCTGTGAAGCGCTGGCTGAGGCAGCGCCGAAATACGGCGTGTGGTTTGCCTATGGCAACCATGACAAGGGATATTTGAACAGACGAGACTTTTCCCCGGTGAAGCTGGCTCAGACCCTGAAGGAGAACGGGATTCACATTTTAGAGGACGAAGTGGCCCAGTTGGGGAAGCTCTGCATTGTGGGCAGGCAGGATGCCGGAGTCCGCTCCCGCAGGGACTTGTCTGAGCTGCTGGAGGGAATCCCCGCTGACAGTTACATCATCGTGCTGGACCACCAGCCCACCGACTATGAAAATGAGGCGGCGACAGCGGCAGACCTTGTGGTTTCCGGACACACCCACGGCGGACAAATGATTCCGCTGAATCTCATCGGAGAATGGTTCGGAGGCAACAACCGTAGCTACGGCTACGAGCGTCGCAGCGGAACGGATTTCGTTGTTACTTCCGGCATCTCCGACTGGGTGCTTCATTTTAAGACCGGTACCCATTCGGAATATGTGCTTTTGACCGTCACGGCTCCATAAGACTGCCGCAGGGCCACTGGGGGCCGACCGGGGACCGACAAAAGTGCCAAAGGGGCTTTTCCTGAGCCCCGTCGAATTCAGCTCGTGCGGTTCAAATTATACTTGATGTTTTTTTTTATATTTGGTATACTATGGTGGAACATGTGTGCGAAGGAGCAGAATCAATGAAACAGAATGTCCTTGGCCTTCAATTTGACAATGTAACCATGCAGGAAGCAATCCGCTGCGGAGAACAGTTCCTGGAAGGGGACAAGCCTGCCGTTGTAGTGACCCCCAATGCGGAGATCGCCTATGACGCAGCGCAGGATCCTACGTTTTGTGAGCTGCTCAACGGGGCGGATCTGATTCTGCCGGACGGTGCTGGCGTTGTGCTGGCGGCAAAGCTTCGCAAGACCCCCCTAAAGGAGAAGGTCGCCGGCATCGACTTTGCGACGAATCTGCTTCCGGTGTTTGCCCGACGGGGCACGAGGCTCTATCTTCTGGGCAGCAAGCCGGGGGTGGCGGAGCAGGCGGCGCAGAAGATGTGTCAGCTTGCCCCGGGGCTGGTGATTTGCGGCACGGCGGACGGGTATTTTCAGCAGGAGGCTCCGGTGATCGATGCAATCAACGCGGCGAAGGCCGAGGCGCTCTTTGTCTGTCTCGGAGCGCCGAAACAGGAGAAGTTTATGTTTGCCCACCGCCCAGAGCTGCAAACGGTGCGCCTGATGGCGGGGCTGGGCGGAAGCCTGGACGGCTTCGCCGGGAATGTCAAGCGGGCGCCTAAGTGGATGATTCGAATGCAGTTGGAGTGGCTCTACCGTCTGTGCAAGCAGCCAAAACGGCTGGGCCGCATGATGCGCCTGCCGAAGTATTTGATCAAGGCTGTCAGAGGGCAGTAGGCCGGAGACGGAGTGCCGCCGAGGGCACAGCCGGAGCCTGCGGCATAGTATGGCGCAAGGGCCGTTCGCTTCCCCTGCAGGGGAGTGAAGCAAAAAGAGGATTGTTGTGAGAAACGGGATCGGGCGGTCTGCGGTGTGTTTCGGGAGAATCCGCCCCAGAAGCCCGGGAGTAAGGAGCGTAAAAATGGTTTATATTCTGCTTGGAACTGGATTTGAGGAAATGGAGGCCCTGACCCCCTGCGACCTTCTGCGTCGAGCCGGCGCGGAGCTGTCCCTGGTCGGAATTGACGGCATTGAAATTACGGGATCCCACGGAATCTCTGTTCGGGCAGATTTGACGCTGGAAGAAGTCTCTACGGAAAATTTGGAGATGCTGGTTCTGCCGGGGGGACTGCGGGGTGTGGAATCCATTCTGAACAGTCCTGCAGCGCTGAAACTGATCCGCCTCGCCTGGGAGGCCGGAAAATTCGTCTGTGCAATCTGCGCCGCCCCTACAATTCTTGCAAAGCTTGGGATTCTTCAGGACACCCCGGCGACCTGTTATCCCGGCAAGGAGCGTGAAATGGGGGACGCAAAGCTGGTTTCCCGGCCTGTGGTTCGCAGCGGAAAGCTGATTACGGGACGGGCGGCAGGCAGTGGGGTGGAGTTCTCTCTTGCGCTGATTGAAGCGCTCAAGGGAGAAGCAGAGGCCCGCCGCATTGCAAAGCAGATTGTTTATGACTGCTGAGGGAGGAACACGCTTTGGACGAAGAGCAGAAGACAACACAAGAACAGCAGGCGGAGCAGAGCTTTACGCCTGATTTCGGAAATACCTTTGACGACTACGGAGAATATCAGCAGGACGGGGCGGAGCGTCCGTCTCGCAGTGTTCCCCGCCCCAAGCGCTTGAAGCGCATCCGTCTCCCCCGTATTTTTTGGTGGGTGCTGGCAATGGCTGTTGCCGCGGGGCTGGGAATCCTGCTTTCAAATTACGGCTGGAAGTGGGCCGACGATGTGCTGGCCCTGTCCCGTCCGGATGCCGCTGTCGAAATTACCATTAACGAATTTGACGATCTGGACGCCATTACCACGAGCCTGAAGGAGGCCGGGGCCATTGAGTACGAATGGCTCTTTAAGCTTTATTGCAAATTCAGCGGCTCGGAGGATTATTTTGATCCCGGGGTCTATACCATTAATCTGAACTATGACTACCACGCCCTGGTGAATAATCTGGTGGAGGGAGCCGGTTCCCGCGGCGAAGTAACGGTGATGATTGTGGAAGGCTCCAGATGCTCAGATATTTTCGAGCTTTTGGAAAATAAGGGCGTCTGCTCCCGGGAGAAGCTGGAGCAGGCTGCGGCTGAGTATGACTTTGACTTTGATTTTCTCAAGGACGTGCCAAGCGGCGCTCCCAATCGGCTGGAGGGCTTCCTGTTCCCGGATACCTACTACTTCTATCTGAAGGACGAACCGGAAAACGTGTTGAAGAAAATGCTCCAGAACTTTCAGAAACGTATGAGCGAGGAGGGCCTGGAGCAGATCAGCAGCAGCCCATATAGTATGCGGGAGCTCGTTACAATGGCTTCCATTGTCGAAGGCGAAGCCGCCAGCGACGAGGAGAGACCGATTGTTGCCTCGGTTATGTATAACCGTCTGAACAACTGGGAAAATCCCGTTCTGGGCATGGATTCTACCGTGTACTACGGGTGTCTGCTGCTGGGCGAGAAGTTCTCCACGGAGATCGACAGCCCCTATAACACCTATCTGAAGCCGGGCCTGCCCGCTGGACCCATCAACAATCCCGGCATCACTTCCATTCGTGCAGTGCTGCAGCCGGCCCAGACGAACTACTACTATATTGCCACTTCAAAGGACGGCTTCAACAAGTTCTTTGCAGATGAGAAAAGCTTCACGGAATTTATTTCTTCCGATGACTTCAAGCCCATTATCCCCGGCTGACGGCGGGGTGAGAGAAAAACCCATGAAAAAGATTGAATTGCTTGCCCCGGCGGGGGATATGGAAAAATTGAATATGGCGGTTCGCTACGGCGCCGACGCGGTGTATCTGGCGGGAACTTCCTTTGGAATGCGGTCCTTTGCCGGCAATTTCTCGCCGGAGGAGCTGCCCCGGGCGGTTGCGCTTGCCCATGCCCATGGGGTTCGGGTTCACGTTACGGTCAACACCATGGCCCGGAGCCGGGAACTGGACGCGCTGCCGCCCCATCTGGAGCTGCTGGACGCCAGCGGTGCAGATGCCCTGATTGTTGCGGATCTCGGCGCCTTTCGCATGGCCCAGCGCTATGCCCCCCGCTGCGAGCTGCATATGTCCACCCAGGTCAGCATTGCCAACTACGCCTCCGCCTCCGCCTGGTATGAGCTGGGGGCAAAGCGGGTGGTGCTGGCGCGGGAGCTGTCACTGGAGGAAATTGCCGAAATCCGTGCAAAAGCGCCGAAGGAATTGGAGCTTGAGGTGTTTGCCCACGGGGCCATGTGCGTATCCTATTCCGGGCGCTGTCTGCTCTCCAATTATATGACTGGAAGGGATTCCAACCGCGGCGCCTGCGCCCAGCCCTGCCGTTATCAGTATTATCTGATGGAGGAAAAACGACCGGGAGAATATTTCCCCGTCTTTGAGGATGAAACAGGCACTTATATTATGAACTCCCGGGATATGTGCATGATTGACCATCTGGAGGATCTGATGCGGGTCGGCGTGGACTGTATCAAAATAGAGGGCAGGGCCAAATCCGCCTACTATGCAGCCATTGTCACAGGCGCCTACCGCCATGTGCTGGACGATGTGGCGGCCGGCCGTCCCATCGACCCGGTCTGGCGCAACGAGGTTGAGAAAATCTCTCACCGTCATTACTCCACCGGTTTCTTCTACGGCCAACCGGGGCAGTATTACGAGGACTCCCGCTATATCCGGGAATATCAGGTTGTCGCCATTGTGACGGATTGCGACGCGGAGGGGAATGCCCTTCTGAGCCTGCGCAATAAATTTTCCTCCGGCGACGAGATTGAGGCGGTGGGACCGGATCTGCGGCCCTTCTGTTTCCCGGCATCAAGCTTTCACACCCCGGAAGGGGAGCTCCTTACAGAGGTTCGCATCCCCCAGATGTTGTTTCGCATGAAGCTGCCCCGGGCCGTACCGCCCTATACCATTTTGCGGCGGCAGGCGGATCTGTCGGCAAAGTAAGCAAGGTATGTAAAAAAATTACGAACATAAAGGATATATAGGAGGCATTTCCATGGAAAATCGTGTATTGGCTGGACTTCAACCCGAGCGTGCGCTGTACTATTTTGAGGAGATTTCCAAGATTCCTCACGGCTCCCGCAATACCCGGCAGATCAGCGACTATCTTGTTGCCTTTGCAAAGCAGCATCAACTTCGCTGCGTGCAGGACGCGGTCAACAACGTCGTCATCTATAAAGACGCCACCCCGGGCTATGAGGATCATCCCATCGTGATTCTGCAGGGTCACATGGACATGGTGGCGGAAAAAACGAAGGACAGTGAAATTGATTTTACGAAGGATCCGCTGATGTTGCGGACTGACGGCGAATACATCTGGGCGGAGGGAACGACCCTCGGCGGTGACGATGGAATTGCGGTGGCCTATGCCCTGGCAATTTTGGAGGCAAAGGATATTCCGCATCCGCCATTGGAGTGCATCTTCACGGTGGATGAAGAGATCGGCATGGACGGTGCTGCCGCGCTGGATCCCGCATTGATTCAGGGCCGGGTATTCCTCAACTGCGATTCTGAGGATGAGGGCATTTTGACTGTGAGCTGCGCCGGCGGCGCGACCTCCGCGCTGAAGCTTCCCATCAGCTTTGAGAAGGCGGAGGGAAAGGGAATCCACATCTATGTGGACGGTCTGGCCGGCGGTCACAGCGGTGCGGAGATCCACAAGGGCCGCGCCAACTCCAACAAGCTCATGGGAGAGCTGCTGGAGAAGCTGCTCAAGCAGATGCCCTACCGTCTGGTTTACGTTCGGGGCGGGCAGAAGGACAACGCGATTCCCCGCTATACGATGGCCAAGGTTATTGTGGCGGAAAACCGCCTTGATGAAGCGCTTGGCATGATTCACGAAATCGGTGAGGCTCTGCTGAAGACCCTTCCCCCGGAAGAGACAAGGGCCACCATCAGTTGTGAAGGCTGTGTCTGCCGCGGGCGGGCCATGAATATCGCCTCCACCCGCAAGGTTGTCGGCCTGCTCAACGAGGTCCCCAACGGAGTGCAAGCCATGAGCCAGGAAATGCCGGGCCTGGTGCAGACCTCTTTGAACCTCGGGATTCTCAAGACTGAGGACGCGGAGCTGAGCATGACCTTTTCCGTGCGTTCCAGTGTGAACCGGGAAAAGCTGGAGCTGATTGCCAGGTTGAAGGCCATCGGCGAAACGTACGGCGCTTCCTATGACGAGCACGGCGCATATCCCGCCTGGGAGTACCGCAAGAATTCGCCTCTGCGGGACTTGATGGTCCGGGTTTTTGAGAATCTCTACGGCCGCAAGCCGGTGGTAGAGGCCATTCACGCGGGACTGGAGTGCGGTCTGTTCTCCGGTAAGCTGCCCGGCCTGGACTGCGTTTCCTTCGGCCCTGATATGCAGGACATCCACACCACCCGCGAGCGACTGAGTGTTGCTTCCACGGCCAGAACCTGGAAGTACCTGTTGGCGGTGCTGGCGGAGCTCTGATTCTCAGCCATGGGTCCCAACCGTTATATCGGAGACCGCCGGTTTTATCGCACCGCACTGTCCGTGGCCCTGCCCATCATGGTTCAAAACGGCATTACCAATTTTGTGGGTATGCTCGACAATATCATGGTGGGTAGGCTCGGCCCTTCGGAAATGACCGGTGTTTCCATTGCAAACACACTGCTGTTTGTCTTCGCGCTGGCAGTCTTCGGCGCGGTGTCCGGCGCAGGCATTTTCGGCGCTCAGTTTTTCGGCAAGGGCGATTTGGACGGGGTTCGATATTCCTTTCGATTCAAGCTTTTAGAGTGCCTTGGAATTCTTGCGCTGGGCGTTTTTGTGTTTCTGCGTTTCGGCTCCGGCCTGATTGAGATTTATCTTCGGGGCGAGGGCAAGCAGACCCACATTGACGAGAGCCTTCTCTTCGGAAAACGATATCTGAATCTTATGCTGCTGGGGCTTCCGGCCTTTGTTTTGACCCAGTGCTATTCCAGTACCCTTCGGGAATCCGGTCAGACGGTGGTTCCCATGACTGCGGGGCTGGTGGCGGTGGGGGTTAATTTTGTGTTCAACTGGCTGCTGATCTTCGGTCGGCTCGGTCTGCCCCGTTTGGGCTCTGACGGCGCTGCCGCGGCCACAGTGCTTTCCCGCTTCGTGGAGGCGGGCATTGTTATGGTATGGTCCCACCGTCATTCACAAAAGGTACCATTCTTCCGGGGGGCGTGGCGAAGCATGCGGATCCCCGGCAGACTGGCGGGGAATATTGCAAAACGCGGCGCCCCGCTGATTCTCAATGAAAGTCTCTGGGCGGCAGGGCAGGCCCTGCTGATCCAGTGCTACTCGCTTCGCTCCTATGACGTGGTTTCCGCCACCAATATTGCCGCTACCCTGGGAAATGTCTGCAATGTTGCCTTTATGTCCATGGGCGGTGCGATTGGGATCATAGTCGGCCAGCTCCTCGGCGCCGGCAAGACGGAGCAGGCCATTGATACGGACCGCAAGCTCATCGTGTTCACTGAAATAACCTGTCTGGTATTTGGCGGAATCATGGCCGGAATCTCCGGTGTTTTTCCGCGCATCTACAACGTGGATGCTTCAATCCGGGCGTTGGCGAGCAGCTTTATTTTAATCAACGCTGGTCTTATGCCCATCCACGCCTATGCCAATGCCGCATATTTTACCCTTCGTTCCGGCGGGAAAACGCTTATCACCTTCCTGTTTGATTCCGTTTTTACCTGCGTGGTGGTCGTCCCAGTGGCATATATCTTATCCAGATTCACGGAGCTTCCCATTATATGGCTGTTTCTGATCTGTCAGAGTCTGGAACTGATTAAGTGCCTGGTGGGGTATTTTATGATTCGAAGCGGCGTTTGGATTCAAACCATTGTAAAGGAAACAGAATAGAGATGGAAACAAAAGCGTTTCAGAACCGTTCCCTGTTGCGAATTTTTTTGAGTTATTTTAAGCCCCACTGGAAGCTCTTCAGCTTGGATTTGAGCTGCTCTCTGGCGGTTTGCCTGATTGATCTGGCCTTTCCAATGGTCACAAGGGCAGCCCTCTACGAGCTGCTGCCGGATAAGCGCTATGAAAGCTTCTTCCTACTGATGGGCGCGATGGTGGTCTGCTATCTTTTACGGTCTGTGCTGCAGTTCGTGATTGCCTACTGGGGCCACACCTTCGGCATTCGTGTGGAGGCGGACATCCGCCGGGACCTGTTCGCACATCTTCAGACCCTGAGCTTCCGGTATTACGACAACAACCGCACCGGTCAGCTTATGAGCCGTCTGACCAGCGACTTGTTTGAGATCACGGAGTTGGCCCACCATGGACCGGAGGATCTGTTCACCTCCATTCTGACTGTGTTGGGCGCTATGGTGATTCTGTTCACCATTCAGTGGAAGCTGGCTTTGGTGCTCTGTCTGACCTTTCCGGTCTGCCTTTCGCTGGTCATTTTGCGGCGGCGGAGGATGGGCAGAGCCTCCAAAATGGTCAAGCAGCGCACGGCGGGCATCAATGCGGATATTGAATCTTCGCTTTCCGGCTTCCGCACCTCGAAGGCCTTCGCCAACGAGCCTATGGAGTTTGAAAAATTCAACCACTCCAACGAGCGCTTCAAGATTTCCAAGCGGGAGTTCCACTGGGAGATGGGTGTTTTTCACGCCTCTATGGAGTTTTTTACCTCAATTCTGCATGTGGTTGTGATTACCGTCGGCGGCTATCTGATTATGAAGGGGCAGATGGACTATCGGGACATTATCACCTTTTCCCTGTATGTGGCCTCCTTTGTCAATCCGATCCGCAAGATGGCTACGCTTTCTGAAATGCTGGCCAACGGCTTTGCCGGCTTGAACCGATTTGATGAAATCATGCGGACAGAACCGGACATTCAGGACCTTCCCGGAGCGGAGGCGCTCAAGTCGGTGCGGGGAGAGATTCGTCTGGAGCATGTGGACTTTTCCTACAAGGAGGAGCTCCCGGTTCTGAAGGATGTGAGCCTTGACATCCGGGCAGGGGAGACCATTGCTGTGGTTGGCCCCTCCGGCGGTGGGAAAACCACCCTCTGCCAGTTGATTCCCCGCTTTTATGAAATCACCGGCGGCTCGATCTATGTCGACGACAAGGATATTCGTCAGGTCACGCAGCATTCTCTGCGGGCTAACATTGGCATCGTCCAGCAGGATGTGTTTCTTTTTGCCGATACGGTTTTGGAGAATATCCGCTACGGTCGGCCGGACGCCACGATGGAAGAAGTGGTGGAGGCCGCAAAACGGGCGGAGATTTACGACGACATCATGGAAATGCCCGAGGGCTTTGATACATACGTTGGGGAGCGGGGCATCCTGCTCTCCGGCGGCCAAAAGCAGCGGATTTCCATCGCCCGGATTTTCCTGAAAAATCCGCCTATTTTGATTTTGGATGAAGCAACCTCTGCGCTGGACAGCATCACGGAAGCAAAAATCCAGCGGGCCTTTGACGAGTTGGCAAAGGGCAGAACGACCCTGATTATCGCTCACCGACTGTCCACCATTCATGCGGCAAACCGCATTGTGTTGATTGCCGACGGAGAGATCCGGGAGCAGGGCAGCCGGGAAGAGCTGCTGAAACAAAACGGCGTATTTGCCCAGCTCTATCGGACCCAAAATTTGGTGGAAGGGCAATTTTGAAAGAAAACCGTTGCTTTTTTTTCGGGTTTTTGATATAATTCGACCGAACTATTAACAGAGATGAGCAAAACGCAACGGTAAGAAACGGGACTATGCCTGTCAAGAGGGTGAGCTGACGCTTGCAATCGTCAGGAATTACCTTGTACTTTGTACAGCCGCGGTTCTTTTTCCCGTTGTTCCGGTTTTTGTGATTGCAGGGACAGGCGCCGGTCTTTGACTGACGAAACGGGCAGCAGAACTTCTGCCTGAGACCGCCATGGCCGTCCGACGTTTTTCCGTCCTTGCTCATTGCCAGGCCGGCTTCACAGATTGGATTGCCGCAAGAAAGCAGTTTGGGATTCTTTGTGCCGCGTTTGTTAAGCGGAATAACAGCTTCTCCGTGATGCGCATTCCGAATCAAGTTGTGAATTGCTTTG
>JAGAEW010000188.1 GCA_017612935.1 Oscillospiraceae bacterium | reverse complement strand
GACCATCTTCCCGCGCCTATACCCGCGTCCGCGCCCAAGCCTTCGGCGGCTTTTTGCGCCGGGACAGCCCCCGTCCGCGGGCAAAGGCCGTCCACGTTTTCCAATCTCAGCGCAAGCATACAATATAATAAAAGAAATACTTGAAATTTTTCTGTTTTTATGATATAATATATGATGTTGGTTCTTACAATTTTTGATAATTTGGAGGTGCGCTTCATGTATTCCAACGCCTTTATTTGGGCAAAGATCATCTCCTTTCTGGATGAGCGGCTGTCTCCCGGCGTCGTCTCCACTTTTTTTGACCAATCCTATATTTTGGATCGAAACGAACAAAAGTTGACGATTTACGCTCCCTCAGAATTTTGCAAGGAGTTTATTGAACACCGCTGCCTCGACTATATCCGCGATGCAATCCGCGATTTGACAAATCAGGAGCCCGAGCTCGAAATTGTCTGCGAGGAGGAGCTTGCAGAGTTTCAGAAAAGTCAGGAAAAAAGCGGATTGCCCCGCTTTAATTCCCACTTTACTTTTGATTCCTTTGTGGTGGGACCCTCCAACCGATTTGCTTATAATGCAGCCCTTGCAGTTACGGAAAAACCTGCCTCCGCCTACAACCCCCTGTTTATCTACGGGCCCTCAGGTCTGGGGAAAACCCATCTGCTCTATGCCATTGCCAATCGGATTCAGGAGAACTACCCGGATTTCAATATCGTCTACATCAGCTCCGAGCAGTTCACCAACGAGCTCATTACCGCCCTGCGGGAGCGGAAAAACGTCGAATTCCGCAAGAAATACCGGAACGCGGACTTGCTTCTGATGGACGACGTGCAGTTCATCGGCGGCAAGACCTCCACTGAGGAGGAATTTTTTCACACCTTCAATGAGCTCTTTGAAGACCGCAAGCAAATTGTTGTCACCTCAGACCGTCCCCCAAACGAAATTGCCCTGCTGGCGGAGCGTCTGCGGACTCGCTTTGAGGGCGGCCTGATCTGCGACATCATTCCCCCGGACTATGAAACCCGTATGGCCATCATCCAGAACAAGGCCCATTCCCTGGGCATTGAGCTGCCGGATGATATTTGCAACTATATTGCCGAGAATATCACCAACAATGTCCGCTCCATGGAGGGAACGGTTAATATCATCAAGGCCTATCACGAGCTCAACGGAATGCCTCTGGATCTGCCAAATGTCTCCCGGGCCATCAAAGATATGTATATGGATTCCAGCCACAATCTGCCCACAGCCTCTCTGATTATTTCCGAGGTTTCCCGCTTTTACAGCATTGAGGAGCCTCTGCTCCGGGGTCGGCTGAAGTCCAATAACGTCGTCATGCCCCGGCAAATTGCCATGTATCTGATCCGGGAAATGACCCACCAGAGCTACAAAGCCATCGGCAGCGAATTTGGTCGGGATCATACCACAGTCATTTCCTCTCTGCAAAAGGTCGAAGCTCTGATTGCAAAAAACGACAAGGAAACGATGGATAATCTGCGGGACATTACCGCAAATATCAATAATAAGCTGTAGGGATTCGGTAATTGGTATGAGCCAATCGGCATTGGGCGACCTGTTCCTGAGAACTTCCGGAGCTCTTTTGCTTTTCCACTGTCGGCCCCATACTATCACGTGTCAACTCTCAGTTTTCAACCCAGACGCTTTCCCCATCCCCCTGTGGAAAGTTGGAAACTTTTTGTGGAAAAGTCGTTTTCCACAGATTCTAAAATGAAGGCTGTGGATTGCGTCGAATCCATCCCCAACGGGCTGTGGATAATTTTCCCTTGTAAAATCCCGGTTTTTCCCGCTTTTCCACAATCCACAGTGCCTACTGTTAGCTACTACTGAAATATATACTCTTTCTCTCTATAGAGAGAGGCGAAAGGATCCTTACCATGAGGCTTGTATGTGATAAAAATTCCCTGACAAATGCCATTTCGATTGTTTCCCGTACCGTCAGTCCCAAGAGCAATCTTGCCTTTTTGGAGGGAATCTATCTGATTGCCGACGAGGAAGGTCTGCGTCTGACAGGCTACAATCTGGAAACAGGAATCACAGTCCGCATGGAATCCAGAGTGCGGCAGAGCGGGGAGTGCATTATGCCCACCCGGATGTTCTCCGACGTGGTTCGGAAGCTGCCGGACGAGATTGTGACCATTGAAATGGACGACAGCTACCGGGTCACAATTCAGAGCGGTGTAGCCAAGGTTCAGCTTATGGCTTCCGCCTCCGACGAATATCCCCAGCTTCCTGAAGTTGAGGAAGAAACTGCCGTCAGTCTGCCCCAGAACGCGCTGCGGGATATGATTTCCGGCACACTGTTTGCAGTTTCCGATGATACGGCCAACCCCGTCTACACCGGCTGTCTGGTGGAAACGGAGGGAAACACCATTAACATGGTAGCCATTGACGGGTATCGTATGGCAAAGCGCAGCTTCCATGCCGATTGTGATTTTCCGGCTATGAGCTTTATTGTACCCTCCTCCGCCCTGCGGGAACTGGAAAAAATTCTAACAGACAGCGATGAAATTGCCCGGTTTTGTCTGGGTAAAAAGCATATCTCTTTCTCCATCGGGGAAGCGACTTTGATTTGCCGCTTGTTGGAGGGTAAATTTGCCGATTGGAGGCGTTTCATTCCCAAATCTGTCCCGATTACATTGGTAGCCAATGTTGCTACCATCACGGCCGCGGTGGAGCGGGTTGGTCTGATTGTTTCCGAAAAGTATAAAAGCCCTGTGCGCTGTCTGTTTTCGAAGGACAGCGTCCAGTTCCGTACCGTTACCACCATTGCCGCCGCCAATGACGGCTGCAGTCTTGCCGGGGACGGTAAGGATACCGAAGTCGGCTTCTCCTGTCGCTATATGCTCGAAGCCCTCAAGGCTGTTCCCACGACGGAGGTGACACTGCTGTTGGACGACGGCCTGTCTCCGATTCTTCTGGTCCCCTGCGAAGGGGAAACGGAGGATTTTACTTATCTGATCCAACCCGTCAGATTGAATTGAAAAAGGACATGGATAAAAGCCTATGAAAGTGCGAGTGAAACGCATTCTTCCGGAGGAACAGTCTGTTTCTATTACAACGGAATTTATCAAGCTGGAAAGCTTTTTGAAGCTGTGCAACGCGGTGGAATCCGGCGGCATGGCGAAGAATTTCATTCTCAATGAGGAAGTGAAGGTCAACGGCGAGGTCTGTACCATGCGGGGTAAAAAGCTCCGACCCGGCGACCGAATCAGCTTTGACGGGAATCTCTATCGCGTGGAAGGAGCCTCGGAGGAAGACAGCGGGCAATAGGAAACCGCAATCTACGTCTTGCCTTTGAAAACAGGAACGACTATGAGATTACTCGATTTAAGCCTGCGGGGCTTCCGCAATTACGAAAGCGTTCAATGTGAGTTTGCGCCGGGGGTCAACCTGATTGTAGGGGAGAACGCCCAGGGAAAAACGAATCTTTTGGAGGCGATCTGTTATCTCAGCCGGGGGGCAGCCTTTCGCACCCGGCGGGAGGCGGAGCTGATCCGCTTTGGAGCTGATTTTTCCGAGCTCTGTGCAAGGGTGGAATCCTATGGGCGGGAGCAAAGTCTTCGGGCTGTGATGTTTGCCGGAAGACGGCCCCGGCAGCTTTTCCTTTCCGGGGTCAAAAAGCCCTCCCGGGAGGCTCTGGACGGGGTTTTGAATACCGTGCTGTTCTGCCCGGAGGATCTTATGATTCTGAAAAAGGGATCTGCGGAGCGGCGCAAGCTGATGGATGACGCCCTGTGCCAGCTTCGGCCGAAGTACGCCCGGGCGCTGGAGGAATATCGACGCCTGCTGGCCCAGAAGGCCGCCGCCCTGCACCAGCGCATGGATCGACCGGAAATGCTGGAGCTGCTGCCGGACTACAACGAGCGCATGGCGCAAACCGGTGCAATTCTGATTACCACCCGGGCAAAATATCTTCGCCGTCTGGAAGAACAGGCGCGGAGGCATCACAGTGCCTTTTCCGGCGGCCGGGAGGAGCTGTCCTTGTGTTATCAGACGGTTTCTACCGTGAGCGACCCCACAGCCTCTGCTCTGACGGTCTACGGCCAGCTCAAGGAGCACCAGCAGAGCCATCATCGGGCGGAGCTGGAATCCATGCAGTGCCTCTCCGGTCCCCATAAGGATGATTTTGAAGCAGCTCTCAACGGGCTTCCCATGAAGGCCTTTGCTTCTCAGGGTCAGACCCGCACCGCGGCCATTAGTCTGAAGTTGGCGGAGCGGGATATCTTTGAGGCGGATACCGGGGAGCTTCCGGTGCTGCTGCTGGATGATGTGCTCTCAGAGCTGGACCCGGGAAGAAAGGATTTTGTCCTGAATCAGATTCCAGGAGGGCAGGTTTTTATCACTTGCTGCGAGCTGGAGACTGTTACCGAAATCGGCAAAAGAATTCGGGTAGAAAACGGAAGCTTGTATGACAGTTGATATTGGATGTCAGACGGTCAAAGCATTCGCTGTCCTTTCAGGTTTTAGAATCGGAGGTTTTTATGTACATTTCCATCGGCAACGATATGGCGGTTCGGGATCGCTCCATTGTGGGCATTTTTGATCTGGACAACTGCTCCTATGAAAAAAAAACCCGGGAATTTCTGGCCAGGGCAGAGAAAAACGGCGAAGTAGTTACCGCCACGGATAAGCTGCCGAAGTCCTTTGTCTTAAGCGCGGAATACGGGCTCCACCGGGTCTATTTGTCCCAGTTCAGTTCCACAGTGGTGGAACACAGAAAACTGTAAAAGGAATTTTTATTATGAACGAAGAACGGTTGAATCCAAGTGTAGAAAGTGAATATGACGGCTCTCAAATTCAGGTTTTGGAAGGCCTGGAGGCGGTTCGCAAGCGTCCGGGTATGTATATCGGTTCCACCTCCGAGTCCGGTTTGCACCATCTGGTCTATGAAATTGTGGACAACGCCATCGATGAAGCCCTTGCCGGCTTCTGTGATCATATTACGGTTCTGATTAACCCCGGTAATACGATCACTGTCCGGGACAATGGCCGCGGCATTCCCGTGGACATTCAGCCTCAGACGGGTCGCCCCGCTCTGGAGGTGGTTTTTACCGTCCTCCATGCCGGCGGCAAGTTCGGCGGCGGTGGTTATAAGGTTTCCGGCGGTCTGCACGGTGTGGGCGCCTCTGTCGTTAACGCCCTGTCCGAATGGCTGGAGGTGGAGGTTCACAAGGAGGGTAAAATCTACCAGATGAAGTTCTCCCGGGGTGAGATTACGCAGGAGATGCAGGTCATTGGAAGCTGCGATGACACCGGCTCCATCATTACCTTCTGTCCTGATCCGGAGATGTTCGACACGCTGGTTTATGACTACGAAACGCTCCATAAGCGGATGCGGGAGCAGGCCTTCCTGAATGCCGGTCTGAGAATTGAGATTGAGGATCGGCGCAGCGAGGACGGCCCGAAGGATTCCATGTGCTATGAGGGCGGTATCCGGGAGTTTGTCGGCTATATCAACCGCAACAAGACGGCTTTGCATGAAACGCCCATCTATATGTCCGGCCGCAAGGGGGACGCCGTGGCGGAAATCGCCATGCAGTACAACGACGGCTTTAATGAAGTTTTAGTTTCCTTTGCCAACGACATTCACACTCCCGAGGGCGGTATGCATGAGACAGGCTTTAAGACTGCTCTGACCCGGGTTCTCAATGCCTACGGCACCAAAAGCGGCCTGATCAAGGGGGACGACAAGGTTTCCGGCGAGGACTGCCGGGAGGGCCTGTCCGCTGTAATTTCCGTCAAGCTGCCAGAGGCCCAGTTTGAGGGTCAGACCAAGCAAAAGCTGGGCAACGCCTATATCCGCACTTTAGTGGACAATGTGGTGAATGAACAGCTCGCCGATTTCTTAGAGGAAAACCCCGCTGTGGCCCGTGCTATTTTGGATAAGGCCATGATGGCCAACCGGGCCCGGGAAGCGGCCCGCCGCGCAAGAGAGAGCATCCGCCGCAAATCCGTCCTGGAGGGCGAGCGGATGCCCGGCAAGCTGCAAGACTGCAATGAGCGGGACCCAGCGCTGACCGAGCTCTACATCGTGGAGGGCGATTCCGCAGCCGGCTCCGCCAAAAATGGGCGGGATTCCCGATTCCAGGCAATCCTTGCCATGTGGGGTAAGATGCTCAACGTGGAAAAAGCCCGGGCGGATAAGATCTATAACAACGATAAGCTGGCTCCTGTGGTGCAGGCTCTGGGCTGCGGCCTGGGAGAAGATTTGAATCTGAACCGCCTGCGCTATCATAAGATCATTATTATGGCGGATGCCGACGTGGACGGCTCCCATATCCGTACCCTGATGCTGACCTTCTTTTTCCGCTATATGCGTCCGCTGATTGAAAACGGCTTCGTCTACGCCGCCGTGCCGCCCCTGTACAAGTTGCGCCGGGGCAAGTCTGAGCGGGTTGCCTACTCCGACGAGGAACGGGACGCCATTTCCGCCGAGCTGCGGGGGGAAAATCCCAACGTCAAGATTGATATCAGCCGCTTCAAGGGTCTGGGTGAGATGGATCCCCATGAGCTGTGGGAAACTACCATGAACCCCGAGACCCGCACCCTGCGCCGCATCACGCTGGGCGACGCTCTTGCCGCCGATCAGACCTTTACCATCCTCATGGGCGAAGAAGTTGAACCCCGAAAGCAGTTTATTGAAGTCAACGCAAAATACGTTGTCAATCTGGATTTCTAATTTTCCGGTTCAGCCCCTGACCATTGTAGTGGCCTCCGACCACGGTGGTGGCCGCTGACCACGGTAGTGGCCGTT